>JBCCIS010000007.1 GCA_039028155.1 Pseudomonadota bacterium | reverse complement strand
GATCATCACCAACAACGTCGGTGACATCAGCGTGTAACCGCGCAGCCACTCGTACTTCAGAAAAATCGCGCGGGCACGAAACGCTAACGAACCACCGTAATCAGATGATCCAGCACCCATCGTGTGCGTTTGATCTGCCATTCCTCATACCCCTTAAGCGTCGCCCAGAATCTCAATACCGGCGTACCAATCCCTAACTACTGACGCCAAACACGACCGGCAGTCTCTTCTTCACGACTTGCTTACTTGCCGGCATAGCGCCAAGTTCGAAGGCTGGAAAATTATGATGTCTCGATCAATGGCACAGCGTACATAGTACCTATGAGCGAAACCGATTATTCGGCTCTAGACGGCCGTCTGCTTCAGATTTTCCTGGCCGTGTATGATTCGGAATCCGTGTCCGAAGCCGCCCGCCGCCTTGATGTCAACCAGTCGACGATCAGTCACAGCCTGACGCGGCTGCGCAAGATTCTTGGCGACGAGCTCTTTGTGCGTTCGGGGCGCGGCATCGCGCCAACCGAGCGCGCGCACGTTGTCGCGGATCAGGCTAGGAACCTCCTGGTCGAGATGAAGCGGTTCACCGACCCCGTCGACTACGACCCGCAGACCGACGACGCATCGTTCACCATCGCCGCCGGCGAGTTCGAGGTCGACGCCGCTCTGAACGCCCTGTTCCATGAACTTCGCCGTCAAGCGCCCCAACTGACGCTGCGCATCGTGAACCCCGCATCGCAGGCAGACGTCATCCAGCTACTGCGCGACGACGATGTCGATCTGGCCCTGGCGCCGACGCTCGACAGCAGCGAGTCCGATCTCTTCCAGAACGTTCTGTTCGACGATCACGATCTCTGTTTCTTCGATGAGATGGTCTGCAACGCGCCGGCCACACTGGACGACTACTGCGCGGCGCCGCACGCCATTGTCGTCACCGGCGACTTTCGCCGATCCGAGATCGACGCCGGCCTGGCGGAGTTCCGCCGTTCCCGCAGCATTGTTCTGGAAGCGCCCAGCTTCGGCGCGCTGGCCGACATGATGCGCGGCACGAACACCATCGCGACGCTGCCGTCGCTGTTGCAACATTCATCGTTTTTCGGTTTCAGCAGCATCGAACCACCCCTGCAGCTCGCGCCCTTCACGATCTCTCAGATCTGGCACCGCCGTAACGCGAAATCACAGCGGCACCGCTGGATGCGGGACCGCATCAAGGAAGTTGCGGGCGCCACGACGTGATAGTCCAGTCCAGGCGCCTACTCCGCCGCGACGATGTCCTTCTCGCGGGTTTCCGCCTGATGTTTGGCGCGCGCCTCGGCTTCGCCCTTGGCCTTGGCAACGGCGGCGCGCGAGGAGTCGTTGAGCGCGAACATCTCGAGGTTCTCGTCGGTCGCGTCGTCGACCGGCGACAGCGCCAGATCCATGTAAGCCTTTGATGCCGGATCGTTTTGGATGCGCTTCCTCAAGCGATTGATCTTGAGCGCGTAGAGACCGATGGCGCTGTACTTGGCGACGCTCTCGACCAGGTACTTCGGATAGAAGACGATCGGGTTCTCACGAGGCAGTTCGGGCCGTCGTTGCGTACGAACCTTGCGGCGGAAGTAACCGCACTGCTGCGGGTGCACCTTCTCGTACTTCATGGCGCAGTGGATCTGCAGACAGTTGATCATGACGCCGTGCGGTTTGATGCCGCTGGCGACCGCGCGCTTCATCAGCCGCTCGACATGATCGGGGCTGTAGTAAACGTTCCACGCCTCGCGGTAGAGGTCGTCCCACTCCTGTTCCGACATCTTCGGATGGGCGGTCGTGACATGTTCGAGGTCGTACTTGTTCATGTCCGGGTCCATCCACACACCGTCGGTGTGCAGTACCTTGTGGTCCTCGGATCCAGGCAGCGGCGTCAGGATGGTGAAGCCAAGCAGGTCGACCGGCAGCTCACGCTTGATGATATCGATGTCGCGGCGCACGGTCTCCGGCGTGTCCTCGGGGAAACCGATGATAAAACCGGCATAGGAGATAATGCCGTGGCTGCGCCACTTCTGCAGCATCGTGCGGTATTCGGTGATCCGGTTCTGCGCCTTCTTGGCCGCCTTCAGGTTTTCCGGATTAATGTTCTCGAGCCCGATGAAGACGCGCTTGCAGCCGGCGCGGCGCGCCTTTTCGACAAAGTTCTCTGTCTTGTGGGCCAAGACATCGACCTGGATGATGAAGCTGATGGGAATCTTGTGGTCTTCCCTCAGCTCGATCATGCGGTCGAAGATCTCTTCCCAGTTCTTGTTGCGCGCGAAGTTGTCGTCGCTGATGAAATAGCGCGTGATGCCCTGGGCATGGTTGGCGCGGATAATCTTCTCAACATCGTCGCCGGAGCGATAGCGCGAGATGCGACCCTGCACGTTGATGATGGTGCAGAACGAGCACTGGAACGGACAGCCGCGGCCGGCATCGAAACTGGCGTGGGAACCGTCATACTTGTGCACGAACTGGTCGGGCAGAAACGGGGTCAGCTGCTCCTGCAGTGTCGGCAGCTTGTGCATGTAGTTGTAGACGGGCTTAAGTTCGCCCCGGTCGGCATCCTGCAAGACCTCGTCCAGATGCTCTTCGGCCTCGCCGGCGAAGATCGAAATGCCCATATCCATGGCGTCCTGGATATCCGGCGGCACGTCTTTCAGCATGGCGAGACAACCGGAGACGTGGAAGCCGCCGACCGCGCATTGAATACCTGCTTCGCGGAATTGGCGCGCCAGATCGACCGCGCGTGGAAACTGGTTCGACTGCACACCGACCAGGCAAACGAGACCGCGGTTTCCGTTTTCCTTCAGCCGGCGGATGATCTGCTTGACTGGGACGACCGTGTTCACTTCGTCATGCGGGTTGATGACGAGTTCGGTGTCCTCACCCAGAACCTTGCGTTCGCCCAGGACCTGGCCGATGCCATAGAGGCAAGCGAGCGAGTTCGACGGGATCCATGCCTTTGCCCACTGGATGACGTAACCGTTGTCGTCGTAGTGAGACGGCTTGACGAGTTCGAGATAGAACTTTTTTGTCGCCGAACCGGTCTCAGTCGTCTGCTGCATAGGCTTGCCCCTGCGCCAAAAGGCGCACGAGAAACTCTATGCGCCGGAAAAAAAGAGAACTAAACGAAAACTGATGGGTCAGCGTCACATAACTGACCGGGAAAGTAAATCAGAACCGGTCAATTTTCGGCCAGGTAGCAGAGACCTTAAGCCGTTCAATCATCCGGCAAGTATCACCAAGTGCGATTGCCGCAGCCGATACTAGATGCACGACTTGCCGATTACCCAGACACCGCTAGAACGTGCGGCGTCATGACGAAGAGAGCCGTCAAACGCCGCACGATCCTGGCCGGCACCCTGGGCAACGCCTTGGAGTGGTACGATTTCGCGATCTACGGCTTCATGGCGCCGATCCTGGGCCAGGCCTTCTTTCCGGCCGAGGACAAGGTGGCGTCCCTGCTGGCGGCTTTCGGCGTCTTTGCGGTGGGCTATGCCGCGCGGCCTGTGGGCGCGATCCTGTTCGGCCATCTGGGCGACCGTTTCGGGCGCAAGCCGGCGCTGTTGATCTCCATGATCTCCATGGGCGCGACGTCACTTGCGATCGGCCTGATGCCCGATCACAGCCAGATTGGCACCGCGGCGGCGTTTGTCCTGGTAACACTCCGGGTCATCCAGGGACTCTCGGTGGGCGGCGAATACGGTAGTTCCATCGTCTTCATGGCCGAGCACGCGCCGCCCGCACGCCGCGCATTCTTTGCGAGCCTGCCCCAGTGCGGCAGTCTTTCCGGTTTCCTGGTCGGCTCGGCGCTCAGCTCGTTCATCGCGGGCCAGGTGGGCAACGAGGCCATGGTCGCCTGGGGCTGGCGCATTCCCTTCCTGTTCGGCGCGCTGGCCGCCGTTTTCGGCATCATCCTGCGCAGCAAACTCACCGAGCCACCCGGCATCACCCGGCTCGATCGCGGCGCAGGCCTGCCGCTGGTCGTGGCGCTCAGCGGGCACTGGCGCACCATGCTGCGGCTCGTCATCTTGATGATGGGCGGCGGTATCGGCTTTTACCTGATGGCGATCTACGCGGCGTCCTACCTGACCGAGCAAATGCATCTCTCGACCGCCAAGGCGTTGGAAATCAACACGCTCGGCCTCTTGGCCATGTTGCTGGTCACGCCCCCGGCGGCGATTCTGTCGGACCGGATCGGCCGCAATCCCATGCTTTACGGCGTCGCGATTGGCGGCCTGGTGCTCGGCTGGCCCTTGTGGTGGCTGATGCACCAGGACGCGTTCGCCCTGATCGTGGCGGGCCAGATCGGTCTGGCGCTCATCTTCGGTGTCACCTTCGCGGTCGTCCCCGCGGTGATCACCGAGCACTTGCCGTCCCAGATCCGCTGCAGCGGCGCCTCGGTCAGCTACAATTTCTGCCTCGGCCTCTTCGGCGGCACCACGCCCTTGGTCGCGACCTATCTGGTCGCCCGCACCGCGGACGACTTCGCACCGATCTACTACTTCATGGCGGTGGCGCTTCTGCAGTTCATCGCCCTGATCGGACTCAAAGAAATGGCCGGCAAACCGTTGTCGTGACGGCGGAACGTCCGCCTAACCCAGATCGATCGGTGCGGAATCGGGCAGAAAATGGTGATAGCTGTTGATGTAGAGCGCGATCTTCAGCGCACCTGACGGTACGCGTTGGACGATCCAGTCCTCGCCGACGACGCACTTGATCAGCCCATTTTCTGGCGATCCAACCGGCCGGCCCTCCCAATAGACGGCACCGACGGCGCGGGCGCGTTCCGGCGCGTCGCAGAGCGGCGCGATGTCCCACGGCTCCAAGACGACATGCTTTTCGTCGGTGAGCTTCTGATGGATCTCATAGTTGGTTTGAAGCGAGATATCCTCGCCGTGGGGAATGAAGATCCGGGGCTCCGGGTGCAGAAAGAACGCCGCCTGGTCGTCCGCCGTCCCTTTGTCGAACATGACGACGTCGTGGAATGCCTTCATCAGCGTGATGACATCATCCTTCGTAACTGCCATGACCAAGCCCCTCCTCCCCGGCATCAATATCGCCCGGTGTCCATGGTCTGCCGCCCTTGAGGCTACGCTTGAACGTTACGCCAGGCCACCTTCCGAACCTTCTCCGCACTTGCCGGCGCTCGTGCGAAACACCCTATCTGCATCCAGGCGACGACGAAGAACAGGGCCCCTGTATGAGGCGAATTGACTGGCAACGCAGGCGCCAAACATGTATATATTTCAATTCATTGTAGTCACTTATTGCACCATCGCACCAACAACGTGACCGGAAATCGAACGGTGAAGCATTGGCTGGTGCCGCTGACGGCGGTGACGATCGCCTGGTTCGTTCTGCTGGCCTGTGTCGCGGTTTATGAGCCCTCGCCGGTCTTGGGCGGCCGGCTTGTCGATAGCGACAGTTACATGCGCCTGGTGCGCGTCGGCCTGCTGTTGGAGGGCGGTGGCTGGCACGATGGTCTGATCGCCCGCGCCAACGCACCCTATGGCGACACGCTCCATTGGACCCGGCCGTTCGACGTGCTGATCGCTGCCGGCGCCCTGACGCTGACGCCGTTTGCGGGCCCTGAATCCGGTCTGTTTTGGTCGGGCGCCCTGGTGTCACCCATGCTGCAACTGGCGACCGCTTTCGCGTTCATCTGGGCGATGACGCCGCTGCTGCGTTCCAGGCCGTGGGTCCTGGTCATGATGGCGCTCGCCGCGGTCTTTCTCCAGCCGGCGGCGCTATCGGTGTTCGCGCTTGGGCATGCCGATCACCACAGCCTGTTGGTTTTGCTCTTTGTCCTGGGCACCGGCTGCGTTCTGCGCGCGCTGCTCAGCCCGCAGCGCCTCGGCATGCTGGTGGGCGCCGGCTTGCTCGCCGGCCTCGGCTTGTGGGTCGCACCGGAGGCCTTGGTCGCGACGGCGGTCTGGCTCGCCGCGCTCGGCTTCGCCTGGATTGTCGAAGGCCGGCAACGCGCCATGCAGAACCTGCTGTTCGCCGTCGGCCTCACTATCGCGGTCGCCGGTGGCCTGATCGCCGAACAGCCGCTGACCGACGTAGAACAGATCGCTCACGACCGCATTTCTCTGACGCACCTGATGTTGAGCGGGCTGATCCTCGCGATATGGCTGATCATCACGCTCCTGTTCGACCGGCTGTCCAGGGCCGCTGGCGCCATGCCGCGCCTCATCGCCCTCGTGCTCGCCGGCATTGCCGCCGCCGCCATCATGATCGCGATCGATCCGGCGTTCTTCGCCGGACCGTTGGCCGATGTCGATCCGCGCATCCATGCGATCTGGCTCGACCACGTGATCGAAATGCAGCCGGTCGTGCCCGACAGCATCATCAAGACTGGCCGTTTCGTCTTCTATTTCGGCCTCGGTTTCGTCGCGTTGCCCTATCTCGTCTGGGTGGTCGTGCGCCGGCGCGGACGAACGGATTGGCTCGGCTGGTGCCTTCTCCTCATCGCGCTCGGTCTTTACTGGCCTCTCGCCGTCGCGCATGTGCGTTTCGCGCCTTATGCGGAGGTCGTGTTCGTCATGGCGACAGCCGGTTTGGTGAACCTGATGATCGCCCGGACCGCGTTTACGTCCAACAACGTCCGGCGCATTCTGATCCGCGCGCTTTGCCTTTATGTCGTGCTGATCGGTCCGCTGGCGCTCGGCCGCATTCTGATGGCGTGGTCGCCTGAGACCGTGATGGCGCAAGACCAAGACACAGCAGGCCGTGTCGATGTGGCGACCGCCGAAGATGCCTGCGATCTCCCCGCCATGGCGGCCTATCTGGAAGACCCCGACGCCCTCCCCGGCCCCAAACCGCGCACGATCCTGGCCTTCCTGGATCTGGGGCCGGAGCTGCTCTACCGCACCCGTCACCATGTCATCGCCACGCCCTATCACCGCAACGGCGACGGCATCTATGACAGCTACGCCATGCTGACGGCCCAGGACGAAGCGCGCGCCCAAATGATGATGGCCGAACGCGCCGTCGACCTGATCCTCCTTTGCCCGGGATCGCCCGAACGAGATTTCTTTGTCGACGAGACGAAAGACAGCACGCTCTACCAGCGCCTCACCACCGGCCAGACGCCTTCGTGGCTCTCGGAGATAAGCCTGCCAGACAGCCTCGCCGATGGCTTCCGGCTGTTCATAAGGAACGAGGAAAGCGGGGACTGAGCTGCGGGCGAGCCGACAAATGGCGCGCCCTCCAGGATTCGAACCTGGGACCTACGGCTTAGAAGGCCGTTGCTCTATCCAACTGAGCTAAGGGCGCGCGGGGCCGCCGGCCGTCTTAGGGTCTCTGCCAGCGGAAATTGTCGGCGTAGGACTTTGGTCTGACACGGCGCTCGTGCAGGTCCTCGACTCGGAACTCGATGCCGTTGCGCTCGGCGTACTCGATCGCGGCCTCGCGGGTGTCGAACTTGAGCCGCAACTGGTCGGCTTTCATGTCGGACGAGCCGGTCCAGCCCATCATCGGATCGGCGACCTTGCGCGAGCGCGCCTCGTACTCCAGGACCCATTGATGGGTCTTGGCGCGGCCGGACTGCATGGCCGTTTTCGACGGCCTGAAGATACGCGCGGTCATGGTTCGGATGGGCCCCTTTGTCACCAGCCAAAAACCTTCCTGCGGTCTATACCGAGCCTGGGTGACGTGCGCAAGCCGCGCCGATAAATCTTTACATATGAGGCACATAACCTCATTTTAGGGCGTCCTTAGAGCAGATCCTGTTTTGAGGTCATCGCTTCGCGATGGGATCAAGACAGGTGAATCTGCTCTATTTGCAGATTGCGAACGGATTCACGTGTTCAGGTGGAACCGGTTGGCGGTTCGACCTGGACACGATCCGCTCTAGGGGGAGAAACGGATGCTTCGCCACATCGTGCCCATGGTTTTGCTTGCCGCGGCGGTCACGCTTGGCGGCTGCGGCTATCACCTGTCGGGCCGGTCGTCGACCGCCAGCGGCGTCATTGCCTCGGCCGATGACGGCGATCCCGTGGCCCAGCGCACGCTCGGCGACATGTACTACTGGGGCGAAGACGTGCCGCAGGATTGGGCGCAAGCGCTCGCCTATTGGGAACTGGCGGCAGCCCAGGGAGAACCCTTGGCGATCGAGCGCGTTGAGGACATGTGGACGGGCGAGCCGGTTATCGCCGTTTCGGATGGCGGCACGGGCCGGCGGACCTTCGGCTCGACGGTCGAAGCGATCGAAGGCGAGCCGCTCTAACCGGCGAGTAAAGCCTGAGCGGAGATGGCCGACGCTGCGCCGACGGATCGCGCCTCGCTCCGCCAGAACGTCGTTGGCGGATTCCTGGGCTCGGTCCTCGAGTGGTATGACTTCGTCGTTTATGCCTACCTCGCACCGATCTTCGCCAAGCACTTCTTTCCCTCCGACGACCCGTTCGAGTCCTTGCTGGCGAGCTCCGGCGCCTTTGCCGTCGGGTTTCTGGCCCGCCCGGTAGGCGCGGTCGTCTTCGGCCATCTAGCCGATACAAAAAGCCGACGTCTGGTTCTCCTCGTCTCCATGACGATCATGGGCATGGCGACACTCGCGATCGGCTTGCTTCCCGGCGCAGCCGAGCTGGGCGTGGCGGCCGGCATCCTTCTCGTGCTGCTGCGCCTGATTCAAGGATTCTCGCTGGCCGGCGAAAACTGCAGCGGCTGGGCCTTTATCGCCGAACACGCGCCGGACGGCCGGCGCGGCTATCTGCTCTCGTGGTGGGCGGGCTTCGCGTGTAGCGGCGTGCTGATCGGATCGCTACTCGTCACGGCCATGACCCATGTGCTGGGCGAGGCCCAGATGGCCGACTGGGGGTGGCGCGTACCGTTCATCCTGGGCGCGGTCATGTCCGCCGTTATCTTTTGGATCCGCCGGCGGACCGTCGAACCGGAGGGCATGCGCCAGCTGGCCGAGCGGGAGGCGCTGCCGATTAACACCGTCCTGCGCCATCACAAACGCGACCTGCTGCGCCTGTGCGCCATCAACCTGGCCGAGGGCGTCGTCTTTTACTTCGTGCTGGTCTATGCGCTCGCCTATCTGACCCAGCAGATGCACGTCTCAACTGCGCGCGCCATGGACATCAACATCCTTTCCATCGTGATCATCATGGTGTTGCCGATCCCGCTGGGCGCGCTGTCGGACCGCATCGGACGCAAGCCGATTTTGCTGATCGCCGTCGGCGGGCTCGCTCTGTTGTCCTGGCCGCTGTTCTGGCTGATGCACCAGCCTGACATCGCCGCCATCGTGGCGGCGCAGATCGGTTTTGCCGTCCTGCTGTCGTTCTATCTGGCGAGTATGGTCGCGATGCAGGCCGAGATCGTACCGCCCGGCGTCCGTGCAACCCTGCTGGCGCTCGCTATCAGTCTGACCAACGCGGTCTTCGGCGGCACGACGCCGATGATCCTGACCTATCTTGTGCACCGCACGTCCGACGATTTCGCCGCCATCTACTACGTCATCGGCGCCTGCCTTGTGACGCTCGCTGTCGTTCTCAGGTTGCCGGAAACCAAGGGCGTCTCCATGTTTCCGGACAGGTCGCCATGAATTGGATACCACTATGATCAAACTCTTCAACAGCCCGGCCTCCACGGCCATGTCGGCGCATGCGGCACTGGAAGAGATCGGCTGCGCCTATGACAACCGCTGGGTCGAGATCGACGTTCCACTCGCCCAACGGGACCCGGAGTTCCAGGCGCTGACGCCCCACGGTTCGGTCCCGGTGCTGGTCGATGACGACGGCACCGTGGTGTTCGAGGGAACCGCCATCCTGATCTATCTCACCGACCGGTTTCCCGAAGCGCATCTGGGCCCCACCGTCGGCGATCCCAAGCGCGGCGACTTCCTGAAGTGGCTGACCTATATGACCAACACCCTGCAGATCGCCATGCAGGTCTTTTTCATGCCCGACAGGTTCACCACCTCATCCGAAGGGCACGATGCCATTTCCGCAAACGGCATCGAGCGGCTCGACGAGAGCTGGCGGCTGATCGACGCGACCTGCGGCGCGCCGGGGCCCTATCTGCTGGGCGAGACCTTCAGCGCGTGCGATTTGCACCTGCAGATGCTGACCTTGTGGCATCGCGACCCCCAGGCCATGCGCACCCGCTATCCCAACGTGAAGCGATGCGCCGAGCTTGTGGAAGAGCGCCCGGCCGTCCAGCGCATCATGCGCGACCACGGGCCCGACTGGCTCGCACATCATCCGGACTACCCGGGACCGCCCTGAGACCACCAAGCGCGACGATTCACGGCCTCGCGTCCCTGTGATCTCTGAATTGTCCGCGGTCCACTACCTAATCGTCATCGCCTGGTCACGCCACGTTGGTTAAAAGATCGTCGCGGCAGTATTGCGGAACGGCAATGTCCGACGGGCGCGGCATTGCCGTACATCTTGTAACCGGTACGGACAACTTGGTTTGAAGCCATGACCCTCTCTGAAACGCGCGCCAACGGTGACGAGAGCAGGATGTCGTCACTTGGCCGCTATTGGACCATGGCCGGATCCTATCGCTACCGGCGCGCTAATGTGCTGTTGACGGCTGATGGCATGCGCTCGCACGTCACGATCACGCGGCGGCACAGCGGCCTGGATCGCTACTATCACTTCATTACGGATTTCGTCTGGCCGATCTACACGTGGTCGGCGCTGCAATCCCGCGACGCCCAGCCGCGCCTGTCTGACGCGGTCTCGTTGGGCCGCCAGCCCCTGCGCTTTTCCGGCCTTTTCGAGGAGATCTTCGGCGTGCCGCTGCGCGCCGATCAGCTGCGGTACCGCACGATGCTTGCGCCGTTCAGTCGGCGGGCCGAGCGCGTCAGCTGCTGCAACACGTTGCGCCGCTGCTACCTCGAAGGCTTCGATGACCTGGCGGCCGCGCGGGCGGATCTCGCGCGCTTCAACGCCTATCTGGAAACCCGCTTCGCGGCGCCGCCGTCTGAGCGGGCGACCGTCACGCTTATCGAGCGCGAAGGCGGCGAGGCCGATCGCGGCGCCACGCGCCGAACCGTGACCAACCACAAGGTTGTCGCCGAGGCGATCGAGACATTTTGCTCGCGCAATGCGCTTGCGTTTCGCAATGTCCAGCTCGACGGGCTGTCGTTCGCCGAACAGTTTCGGATCTTCAGGACAAGCCGGGTCATCATCGGCCAGCACGGCGCCGGCCTGACCAACGCGCTGTGGCTGAAGCCCGGCGCGGCATCCTTGATCGAGCTGGCGCAACGGGACACGCGCGACCACTTTTCAAACCTGTCCGAGGATTTCGGGGTCGCCTATGCGCGCCTAACATGCCCGCTGGCCGACGCCTCAACACCATCTCAGGAACGCATCACCGTCGACCCAGACGCCGTCGTGGCGCAGTTACAGGCGCAGTTGGATGTTGAGCATCCCGGCAACGTCGCCACGGGATCCGACTGAACGAGTCATTTAATTGGTCGGGGCGGGAGGATTCGAACCTCCGACCCCCTGCTCCCAAAGCAGGTGCGCTACCAGACTGCGCTACGCCCCGATCTCTGCGTCTTGTGGGCGCGGGGCCCGCTGACGTCAATGGAAATTCGCCGGTTCAACCTAGGGCGTGTTGCCGAAGGCCTGGTGCTCGATCACCGTCGCGCCGTCGATCCCCAGGCGATCGGTGGTCCCGGCGACCACCTCAAGCACGGCCTGGGCCGGCACGCCTGAGGGTATGACGACCTCGGACTCAGGCTCCGCCGCTTCGGCGATGGAGAGGACCCGGCCGTCGCCGTCCAGGAACAGGATATCCAGCGAGACATAGGTATCCTTCATCCAGAACGCGCGTTCTTCGGCCCGGTCGAACAGGAACAGCATGCCCGCATCGTCGGCCAGCGACCGACGGAACATCAGGCCCTGGCGGCGTTGTTCGGGTGTCACGGCCAATTCGACATCGAAAAGGTGGCGTTTGCCGTCCGCCGTCGCTATCACAACCTGATCGGTCGGAAACACCACACCGCCGCCGGCGACGGCCTTGTCGAGGCCGGACGGCAACCAGAGCGCGATCAACAGGACAAGGCCCGTGGCTGAGCCCGCAGAAAGCAGCAAGAGTTTCGTCAATCCCGCCTTCATCATGGGCCTTGTTGGCGCTTGCCTGGTCATCGTTGCGAGCTTTCTGCCATTCATCGAGCGTGCCGGGTCGCCGCCGCTCCTACTTTTTACGGGCGCGATCGATCCCGGTCTAGCGGTGATCGTGCTCGCCGTGCTGTCGATCATACTATGCCTGATCCAGCGTTTCGGCTGGCTCCTCATCACGGGACCCCTGACCGCCATCGCGGCGCTGATGGCCGCCGGAGAGCAACTTTCAGCCCTTGCCGGCCCCGATGTCGGGCCGATCGAGCTGTTCGACGTCTATAACGGCATCCTGCCCGCCGGCATGACCACTACACGTATGGTCGAGGTGAGCGCTTTTCTGGACGGCATGGTGCTGGGACTTGGCGTCTGGCTCATTCTCGCCGGCTTTGTCCTGACCATCCTGGCCCCGGCGGTGGGTTACCTTACCGCCGGTCGCGACCGGACGACGCCCGCCGTCGAAGGCTTCACCACGGCACCGCGCAGCCGCACGATCGAGAATGCGGCCGCCACGCCTGACGACACCGAGGCTGACGACGGAAACGACATGCTGATCGACGATCTTCATATCTTCGCCGATAACATGGACCAGGAGTTGAGCTTTGAGCATCGCGACGCCACCGGCCGCACGACATCCCACAATGCCGCGCTGATCGCCGCCGGTTACCGCGACCAGACCTATTTCTTGCGCTGCCGTTTGGACGAAACCGGCGAGACGCGCGATTTCGCCGCCGACCAGTTAAGCAATGTCGTCGACCGGCAGAGCGGCGAAGCGATCGCCACCGATGAACTGCTTGACGACCTCGCCCGGGTCGCCCACGAGGCCTATGAGGCGTCGAACCGCTAGCGACCTGATCACGCATGTTTGGCGCCGCTCGTGCTTGGCGTCGACGGGCCTCTCGGGCATACTCCGCCCGGCGCGTCAGAGCCGACTTAAGGGCTCAGCGCATTTCGGGGCGCGATGTGTGACGGGGGTGGTCGCCATCGCACAGGGAAGCAGGGACGAATCACAGGAGGTCTGATGTTCTCGGCACGCTCGGTGAGCCTGTTCGCCGTGCTCTATGGCGTTTGGCTGTTGCTCTCAGGGATATGGGAGCCGTTCTTTCTGATCTCCGGCGCGGTCGCCAGCCTTCTGGTCGTCATTGTCGCGCAGCGTATGGACGTCATCGATGGCGAAGGCCATCCGGTCCAGCTGTCATGGCGCGCCTTGACCTATTTCCCGTGGCTGTTCTGGCAGATCATCAAGTCGAATATCGATGTCGCCCGCCGCATCGTGTCGCCGCGCCTGCCCATTGAACCGGCAGACGGTTGGGTCGAGGCGAGCCAGAAGTCGACGGCGGGCCTGGTGACGTTCGCGAACTCGATCACCCTGACGCCGGGCACCGTGTCGATGACCGTTCACGAGGACCGTATTCATGTTCACGCGCTCTCGAAGGCCGGCTTCGATGACCTTAAAGAGGGCGAGATGAACCGGCGCGTCACCCAGATGGAAGGTCGCCGCTGATGGTCGCATTCGCCATGCTGCTCGTCGTCGTCGCGATGGCGTTGACGCTGTTTCGCACGCTAAAGGGCCCGACGCTTTACGACCGCATTCTGGCGGTCAACGTCCACGGCACCATGACAGTCATGCTGATCGCCTTGGCGGGTTTCCTGGTCGACCGCCCCGATTTCCTGGATCTCTCGCTCGTCTACGCGCTCTTGAACTTTGTCGGCACCTTGGCTGCGCTGAAGTTCTTCAAGCACGGTCATCTGGGCGAAGAACGATGAGTCTGGTGATCGATATTGCGAGCGGCGCGCTGCTGGCGATCGGTGGCATCCTGATGCTGATCGGCGGGATCGGTATGGTGCGCCTACCGAACTTTTTCACACGCCTCCATGCCTCAGGCCTTACCGATACGGGTGGAGCGGCCACGCTGTTGCTGGGTCTGGCGCTGCAGGCCGGTTTCACCATGGTCACGGTCAAACTGTTGCTGATCGCGGTGTTTCTGTTCTTCACGGCGCCGACGTCGAGCCACGCCGTCGCCCACGCAGCGCTTCTTGGCGGCCTGGAGCCGGGCAAGGGCGACGCGCCGGACGAGCCCCCCGAGCCCAGTTCCCAGCAAGCCGACGAGGCCTGAGCCGATGGAAGTGCTGCACGAACTGCTGCTTCTGACCCTGCTGATCGTGCTGGCGATTGGCATGCTGCGGCTGACCAACCTCCTGGCGATCGCCATCATGACCGGCGTCTACAGCCTGATCCTGGCCGTCGTCTATGTGCTGATGGATGCCGTCGATGTTGCCTTTACCGAGGCAGCGGTCGGCGCCGGCGTGACACTCGCCTTGATGCTGGCGGCGATCTCCATGACGACGCGCGTGGAGAAGCGGCGTAGCGGCAAGGGTCCCGCCGTCCTGCCGCTGCTGGCCGCCGTCATTACCGGCATGGCCCTGGTCTACGCCCTATCCGGCATGCCGGGCTTCGGTGACCCCACCGCGCCCATTCATACCCACGTCGCACCGCGCTATATCGAGGTATCGCCGCACGAGATCGGCATTCCCAACATGGTGACGTCCGTGCTGGCCAGCTATCGCGGCTTCGATACGCTGGGTGAGGTGGCCGTCATCTTCACCGCTGGTGTCAGCGTCGTCGCGCTTCTGTGGCGCTGGAACAGGGACGACTGATGAGAGAGCATCTTATCGTCCGGGTCATCGTCAAGATGCTGGTGCCGTTCGTCCTGCTGTTCGGCATCTATGTCCAGATGCATGGCGACTTCGGGCCTGGGGGCGGGTTCCAGGCCGGCGTCATCGTCGCGACCGGCTTTATCACCTATTCGCTGGTGTTCGGGGTGACCAGCACCATACGCGCTCTACCGCTGGCGTTCCTGACCCTCATGACCTCGCTGGGGCTGATTCTCTATGCCGGCGTCGGCTTCGCGGCCATGTTCTCTGGCGGTGAGTTCCTGAACTACAGCGCCTTCGATCCCGGCCATCCCGAACACGGCCAGCATATCGGCATCATCCTGATCGAACTGGGCGTTGGCATCACTGTCGCATCCGTCATGGTGGCGATTTTCATCACCTTCGCCGAACGGTGGCATCGCTGATGGAAACGATCACCTTCCTCATCGAGCACGCCAACTACTGGGCAGCGGTCGTCCTGCTTATGATCGGTCTCTATATCCTGACCACGCGCGGCAACCTGATTAAGAAGGTCGTCGGCCTCAACATCTTCCAGAGCGCCGTCTTTCTGCTCTACATCTCCATGGGTTATGTCGACGGCGGCTCGGCGCCGATCGTCAAAGAGGGCATCGAGGTCTATTCCAATCCCCTGCCCCACGTCCTGATCCTGACCGCCATCGTCGTCGGCGTCGCGACATCGTCCCTGGCGCTCGCCCTGATTGTCAGAATTCGAGAAGCCTACGGCACCATCGAAGAAGACGAAATCATCGAGCTCGACCAACCCTGATGTCGTTCGTGACCGCCAATCTTCCCGCGCTACAGGTCGCGGTGCCGTTGATAGCAGCGCCGATCTGCGCGCTGCTGGTACGCGGCCGCTACGCCTGGGTCTTCACGACCATCGTGGCCTGGCTCACGTTTGCCATCTCGCTCGCGCTGATGGGCGAGGTGCTCGACAAAGGCAGCGTCAGCTACAGCATGGGCGGCTGGGAGCCGCCGTGGGGTATCGAGTACCACATCGACGCATTGAGTGCGCTGTTGCTGGTGCTTATCTCCGGCATGGCGGCGATCATCACGCCGGCGGCGCGTCACGCCATCGGCGTCGAGGTGACGGAGCGGGCGCGCCGCCTGTTCTTCACCGTCGCCCTGCTCGCGCTGACCGGCATGCTGGGCATTGTCGCCACGGGCGACGCGTTCAACCTTTATGTCTTCTTGGAGATCTCGTCGCTAGCCAGCTACGCGCTGATCGCCATGGGCAACTCGCGCCGGGCGACAACGGCCGCCTTCCACTACCTTATCCTGGGCACTATCGGGGCGACGTTCATTCTGATCGGCGTCGGCCTTATCTATAGCGCCACCGGCACGCTCAACATGGCCGATATGGCAGGGCGGCTGCGCGCAGTCGGCGTGACGCCGACGGTCGAGGCTGCGTTTGCCTTCATCATCATCGGCGCGGCCATCAAGTTCGCGCTGTTCCCCGTCCACTTCTGGATGCCCAACGCCTACACCTACGCGCCGTCGCTTGTCTCCGCGTTTTTCGGCGCCACGGCGACCAAGGTCGGCGCTTACATTCTGATCCGATTCATCTTCACGGTGTTCGGTGAGCATTTCGCGTTCGGCGAGATGCATCTTTCCTGGGTCTTGATACCAGTCGCCATCGCCGGCGCCTTCGTCGCTTCGCTGGTCGCCTGCTGGCAGGATGACCTGAAACGCATGCTCGCCTTCTCCAGCGTGGCACAGGTCGGCTATATCGGACTGGGCATCGGGCTCGGCAACCAGGACGGCGTGGTCGCCGCGGTGGTTCACGTCTTCAACCACGGCCTGATGAAGGGCGCACTCTTCCTGGTCATGGCCTGCGTGATCCTGCGCCTGGGCAGTGCCGACATGGCGTCGTTCCGCGGCTTGGGTAAACGCATGCCGGTCGTCATGGCGGCCTTCGTCATCGCGGGGCTCAGCATGATCGGCGTGCCGCTGACGGTCGGCTTCATCAGCAAGTGGTATCTCGTCGTCGGCGCCCTTCAGGAAGGGTTGTGGCCGGTCGCCGCGCTGGTTCTGATCAGCTCGCTGATCGCCGCTGTCTACATCTGGCGCGTGGTCGAGGTCGCGTACTTCAAAGAGCCGGACGATGACGCGCCGGTGAAAGCGACGCCGCCGCTGCTTCTGATCCCGACCCTCGCGCTGGCCGTGCTGTGTATCGTTTTTGGTGTCGCGACCGACTTCACCGTCAATGTCGCGCTTCTGGCGACCACCACCTTAGGGATCGCGCCATGATCGACATGATCGATATGGCAACGCTGGTTTGGCTGGCCATCGCTATTCCCGTTGCCGGTGCGGTCTTGATCGTCTTAACCGGACGTCTTGCCGATGTCCGTGAAGCCGTCACCATGGTCACCGCGATCCTGACCTTCATGGTGGTCGTGCTCTTGCTGCTGCCCGTCCTGGCCGGCGAACGACCTACAGTCATCTTGGGCGAGCCGATCTACGGCTTGCCGCTCAAGCTCACGCTTGAGCCGCTCGGTATGGTCTTCGCGCTGGTCGCGAGCCTATTGTGGATGGTGACCTCCGTCTACTCGATCGGGTACATGCGATCGAACCGCGAGGGTCACCAGACCCGCTACTACGCTTTCTTCGCGGTGTCGATCGCGTCTGCCGTGGGCATCGCCTTCTCCGGCAACATGTTCACGCTATTCGTCTTTTACGAAGTCCTGACGATCGCCACCTATCCCCTGGTCACCCATCATGGCAATGACGAGGCACGTCGCGGCGGGCGCACTTATCTGGGCATTCTGCTGGGCACCTCGATCGCGTTCCAATTGCTCGCCATCATCTGGACGTGGGTCGCGACGGGAACGCTGGACTTCCGCGATGGCGGCATTCTCTCCGGCCACGTTGCCGGACCGGCGCTGATCGTTCTCTTGCTGCTCTACATGTACGGCATCGGCAAGGCAGCGCTGATGCCGCTGCACCGTTGGCTGCCGGCCGCCATGGTCGCGCCGACGCCGGTCAGCGCGCTGCTGCATGCCGTCGCCGTCGTGAAGGCCGGCGTCTTCACCGTGCTCAAGGTCATTCTCTACATCTTCGGCATCGATCTCCTCGCCGAGACGTCGGGTAGCGAGATCCTGGTCTGGCTCGCCGGCATCACGATCATCGTCGGGTCGCTTGTGGCGCTGCGTCAGGACAACATCAAACGGCGGCTGGCATATTCGACGGTCAGCCAGCTTTCCTATGTCGTTCTGGGTGCCGCGATCCTGGCGCCGATCTCCGTCGCCGGCGCGATCATCCACATCGCCGCCCACGCGTTCGGCAAGATCACGCTGTTCTTTGTCGCAGGCTCAATCTACACGGCCGCGCACAAGACACTCGTCAGCGAGCTCGACGGAATCGGCCGGCGCATGCCCTGGACCATGGCCGCCTTCGCCGTTGGCAGTCTGAGCATGATCGGTCTGCCACCGACATTCGGTTTCGTCAGCAAATGGTACATGCTGCAAGGCGCCATGCAGACGGAGCAGTTCATTCCCGTCGCGGTGATCGTGGTCAGCACGTTGCTGAACGCCGCCTACTTCCTGCCAATCCTCTTTCAGGCCTACTTCAAACCGCCGCCAGAGGGATCGGAAGAACACGGCGAAGCGCCCATCCTGATGCTCGGCGCGCTGCTCTTCACCGCGGCCTGTACGATCATCTTCTTCTTTGCACCGGGTATTCCGGGCATTCTGGCCTTCATGGCGGTGGGATCGGGCGGATGACGAACGACAACAATCACGGCAAGCGGGAAAGCTGGCTGGATGAGCCACGCAACATCAAGCTGCTGATCGTCATCGGTCTGATTGTTCTGGCGCTGACCGTCGTCGCCGACTTCTTCTATCACGGTCACCCCAAATTCGTGGTCGATGGCTGGTTCGGCTTCTATGCCTGGTACGGTTTCCTGACCTGCCTGGTCATGGTGCTGGTGGCCAAACTTCTGGGCTTTGTTCTGAAGCGCGACGACAGGTTCTACGATGACGACTAGCCTGCCGCCTGCCCTGATCATGCTGTTGGCGGGTCTTGCCCTGCCGCTTCTGGCCAACCGCGTGTGGCGGGCTGCTATGAGCCTGGGCGCACCGGTTGTCGCGCTGGCACTGATCTGGACAACGCCCGACGGCCCGGTGCTGACCGCGCAGATCCTGACCTTCGATCTGACAATCCTGCAGGGCACGACCACCGGCCGCCTGTTCGGCACCATCTTCGCCATCATGGCCTTTGTCGGCGCCCTCTTCGCGCTGAAACAAACCAACGCACTGGAAGCCTCCTCCGCGCTGATCTATGCCGGCAGCGCCATCGGCGTCAGTGGCGCCGGCGATCTGATCACCATGTTCGTCTTCTGGGAGGTGATGGCGGTCGGCTCTACCCTGGTGCTGTGGTCGGCCGGCGAGCGAACCTATCTCGCCGCGCGGCGTTATCTTCTCGTCCACCTTTTCGGCGGTGTCGTGCTGATGGCCGGCATCACCGGCCACGTTGCCGAAACGGGTTCGATCGCCTTCACCGCCATCGAGCTGGCCGGCGTGTCGAGCTGGCTGATCCTGATCGGCTTCCTGATCAACGCCGGCGCACCGCCGTTTTCCGCGTGGCTGCCCGACGCCTATCCAGAAGCGTCGTGGAGCGGCACGGTGTTCCTGTCGGCCTTCACCACCAAGACCGCCGTCTTCGTCTTGCTGATCACCTTCGCCGGCAACGAGATTCTGGTCTGGGTCGGGCTCTACATGGTGTTTTACGGCATCATCTATGCGCTCCTGGAAAACGACATGCGGCGCATCCTGGCCTACAGCATCGTCAACCAGGTCGGTTTCATGGTGTGCGGCATCGGCATCGGGACCGAGCTGGCGCTGAACGGCGCGGCATCCCATGCCTTCGCCCATATCATCTATAAGGCACTGCTGCTGATGGCGGCGGGTGCCGTGCTCTACCAGACCGGCAGGCGCAAGTGCACGGATCTGGGCGGCCTCTTCCACAGCATGCCCATCACGACCATCTGCGGCATCATCGGCGCGCTCGCGATTTCCTCATTCCCGCTGACGTCAGGCTTCGTCAGCAAGTCGATGATTTCCGACGCGGCGGGCCACGAGCATCTGGCCGTCGTGTGGTTCCTGCTCTATGCCGCGTCGGCCGGCGTCTTCCTGCATGCCGGCATCAAGTTTCCCTGGTTTGTCTTTTTCCAGAAGGATTCGGGCCTCAGGCCTTCGGACCCGCCGGCCTCCATGCGCTGGGCGATGATCATCTTCGCCTTTCTGTGCATCGCGATCGGCGTCTATCCCGAACCACTCTATGCGCTGCTGCCCTACCCCGTGGACTATGTGCCCTATACGGTTGGGCATGTCCTTCACATGACGCAGTTGCTGTTGTTCGCCGGTCTCGCCTTCTTCGTGCTGTTGCCGCTGATGAAGCGCACGCTGACGATATCGCTCGACACCGACACGCTCTACCGCCTGGTCGGGCCGTGGTTGGCCAAGGTCGTCGGCCGCACCGTTGGCGCAGCTGACCGCGCCATGCGTCAGACCGCGATGCGCTGGTTTCAGGACCTCGTTGCGGCGCTTGAGCGCGTCCACGGCGTCAGCGGCGTGCTTGCCCGCGACCTCAACATGACGGTCACCGTGCTGGCGGTCGTCATCGCCTTTGGCCTGATCTTGTTGTTCGATCTGATACAAGGCCTTTAGACATAGGCAACCCGAACCTTCAAAGGAGAGAGGATGGAGTTCGCAGGGGAGTACACGATCAACGCGACGCGCGAACGCGTGTGGGACGCGCTCAACGATCCGGAAATCCTGAAACAGGCGATCCCCGGCTGCCAGGAAATCGAAAAGCAGTCTCCGACCGAGATGACGGCGACCATCAAATCCAAGATCGGACCGGTGCAGGCGACATTCAAAGGCGCGGTCACGCTGTCCAACCTGAACCCGCCCGAAGGCTACACCATCGCCGGAGAAGGCAAAGGCGGCGTCGCCGGCTTCGCCAAAGGCAGTGCCGACGTGACCTTGAGCGATGCCGATGGCGGTGGGACTCTGTTGCGCTACCAGGCCACCGGTCAAGTTGGTGGCAAGATCGCCCAGGTCGGCGCACGGCTCGTCGAAGGCACCGGCAAGAAGCTTGCCGACGAGTTTTTCGGTGCGTTCGATGACCTCCTGGCAACCGACGAAGCGCCAGCGACGGAAGAACCTGACGAAACAGAAACACCGGAACCAGCCGCCGTTCCCGACGTCCTGAGCCATGTCGACGATCGATCGTCATCGCCGACAACAGTCAGGTGGCTTGTCGCTGCCATGCTGGGTGCGGCGGTCGCGCTTATCGCGATTTGGCTCTTGGAGTAAAGCGGGGCGATATCAACACCGCACAAACATGAACGTCGACGCAAAAAACCAAGCGATTCCGGGCCTTTGGCCCCACCTTTGGCTGTTGACCAACAGGATCGGTGTCTGCGGCAAGTGTGACCGTGATCATCTGTGTGCGTTACCAGTATCTCTTAGCTTGAGTCACGTTGTCCCAGCGAGGACCGGCAAGCGACGCGCGAATTGTCGGGCGCTGGGCATCTGATGCACATCTCGGCCAGTTCGGATCGTCTGAATGACCCTCGTACCTGCCGCCGAAGGAACCTTGGCTCCTGATTCGACACGCACCGTCGCCGCGGCCACGGCAAACGATCCGTCGGCGGGCGCGCGTCGGCTTCCGCTTCAAACCGGTGTCGCCAATCTGCTTCGCCACATCGCGCGCTATGTCATGAACGATGCGGCGACCTATGGGGCGGTTCTGCTCTATGTGGCCGCCGCCTTCATCTATCTGTCGCTCGCCGGCAGCTTCAACATCGACGCGCTTGTGCCGCGCTATGTCACGCTGTTCACGAACTACTCACTGATCGTCTTCATACCGTTGTTCCTGATCGGCACGCTCGCGGGCGATGTATTCCGTTGCTTCACGCAATCGGACAGACCAGCGCCGTCGTTAGCCTCGTCCGATTACTGGGCAAGGCTGAGTGTCGGTCTCGTACTGATCGCGCTGTTCATCCCGATGATGGCGTCCTATTCGACGGTCAAGACCGTCCTACCGTTCAGCGCGGGCTTTCCCTATGAAGAGTCTTTGGCACAGATCGACGCGTTCCTTCATGGGGGCGACCCCTGGATCGTGACTCACTGGCTTCTCGATCCCGATGTGTTCGGGCGGTGGCTCGATCGCAACTACCATCAGACCTGGTTGGTTTATTGGACCGGCTTCGCATTCTGGGTCTGTGTTTGTCGCCGTGCCGACCAAGTTCGCACGCGCTACATCATTAGCATGATGCTGACTTGGGGCCTGCTCGGCAATGTTATAGCAGCCCTGACGATGAGCGCCGGACCGGTGTTCTATGCCGGCGCAACCGGTGACGCCCAGCGCTTTGCCGACCTCAACGCGTTCATTGACCAACTGAACGCTGGCGATTCACTCGTCAAGTACCTCAGCACCTACCTCTGGCAAAACTATGAGGCCAGGGCGGTCGGTCCGGGAAGCGGGATATCCGCCGTGCCCAGTCTGCATGTCGCGATCGTGACGCTGAACGCGTTCTTTGTTCGCGAACTCTTCGGTAAGTGGTGGGGCGCGCTGGCGTGGCTCTTTGTCGCCGTCATCAGTTTCAGCTCGGTCTACCTCGGCTGGCATTACGCCATTGATGCCTATATCTCGATCATCCTGGTCGCGATGATCTATTGGGTCGGCCTGAGACTGGATCGAGCGACACGCGGCGCAGCCAACGCACCATCCTAGGTCGAGCTAGCCTTATCGACAGTGATGGGGCCGGGCGGCGACGAATTGGGGTGCGGCGGATGGGCTTTCAGCTCGGCCGTGAGGGCCTCGAGGTCCGCGGCATCCAGCATGCCGTTGGTCGTCAACAGGTTCTCGCACGCCTTGGCGAAGTGGATGTAGTAGTCCGTCGTGTCGTCCGGCCCGCCGCTGCCGATCTCGGCGATAAGGTTCTCCTTGAAGTCATCCCACGGAAATCGGCCGTCCATGGCGAGGCGTGATACGACGGCGAATATCCGCGCCTGCCACGGCTCTTGAAAGACCGGTTCGCCTTCGGACGAGGGTACCGCGCGAACAATGTCTTCAGGTGCACCCGTTGTCATGGTTGCTCCAAGTAGGGTTCCCAAAGATCAAGGCAAAGGGAATCGCCATCGACGCCATCCTCGCCCCAAATCTCTCTGGCTGAAAAACAGACCGTATAGACATGCTGTGGGTCTTCGCCCTGCCATTCGGAGTTTGTATCCGGATAGACAAAGACACCGTGGGCTTTCACCACCTCGCCCGTCTTGCCGCGCGAGTAGCGTGTCGACCGCGTGTGATGGGACGGGTGCCCCTTCTTCACGCGTACGACGTCGCCGACCTTGAAACGCGGCTCGATCTTGACATCGGGCCTGCGCGTCGTGGCACCACCTTCGACCGCCGCAACAATCTCTTCGAAGGTTACCTCACCCATTGCCTTCACCCCGCTTCAGCTCCTCGACACGCTGATCGATTTCGGCGATTGTCAGTACGCCTTTCTCTTCAAGGATCGCCTCTATCGAACGCATCCAAAGCTCGTAATACGTCACCCGCAGGTACGTATCGGCGGGAACACGCTCGATGCTGCGGCGCAGGTGATCATCGACGAAGCCGACGCTGTCGGCTACCTGGAGTGAGATACCGAACGCGCGTTTCTCCCACTCGTGATGGAACACCGGTTCGTCTTCTTCGCGTTCAACACGGCCAAAGCCATGCATGCCGCCCATGTCATGTATGCCGTCCATGATGTCCCCCTAGACCGCCGCGACGCCGATCATGCCGTCGCGCGTCACCAGCGTGGCCAGCTCTTCCTCGCTCTTGCCAGCGGTACCCTCGGGCTGCATGGGCAGGACCAGATAACGGATCTCGGCACTGGAATCCCAGACGCGCACCTCGACATCCTTCGGCACGGCAAGGCCGAACTCGCCCAGGACCGCGCGCGGCTCACGCACGACGCGCGAGCGGTAAGGTGGACTCTTGTACCAGACCGGCGGCAGGCCGAGCACCGGCCACGGATAACACGAGCACAGCGTGCAGACGACGATGTTGTGGACCTTCGGTGTGTTCTCCACCACCACCATGTTCTCGCCCTGCAGCCCGGAAAAACCCAGCTCGGCGATGGCTGCGCTGGCATCGTCCAGCAGGCGCGCTTTGTAGTCCGGATCGGTCCAGGCGCGCGCGACCACGGCGGCACCGTTGCGCGGGCCGACGCGGGTTTCGTAATAGTCGACCAGATGGTCGATGCCGACCGGGTCCACCAGCCCCTTCTCGGCCAACAGACTTTCCATCGCCTTGACCCTGATCGCGATGTCTGATTCCGGTTCGTTATGACCGTGTCCTGCCATAAATCCTTATCCTCACGTGTTCGACCGATCCGCGCAGAGCATACGTCGCGGGGTCTGCGCGGTCCACGACCTCTCCAAAATGCAGCATCTCCTTGACCTGTCGGTGGCAGGCTTCGAAACTGCCGGCCAGGCGCTGCTGCGGCGCCGTGCGGACCGGATTAACGGAGAGAAAACGGATGGCCATCGCCGTATCGATGACAGTGAACGGAAAAGAGGTCACGGGCGAGGTCGAGGAACGTACCCTGCTCGTCCAGTTTCTGCGCGAACACCTGCGGCTGACCGGCACTCATGTCGGCTGTGACACCAGCCAGTGCGGCGCCTGTGTCATCCACCTTGATGGCGCCTCGGTCAAATCCTGCACGCTGCTCGCCGTCCAGGCCGACGGCCACGACATCACGACCATCGAGGGCATCGCCGACGGCGACACGCTCCACCCGATGCAAGAGGCGTTTCGCGACAATCACGGTCTTCAGTGCGGCTTCTGCACGCCTGGCATGATCATGAGTGCGATCGATCTCATCAAGAACAACCCCGACCCGAGCGAGCAGGAGATCCGCCATCATCTGGAGGGCAATCTTTGCCGCTGTACCGGCTACCACAACATCGTGAAGTCGATTAAGGCCGCCGCCCAATCCATGGCAAGCGGCTGAGGGCGATCGGACGATGTACAGCTTTGCCTATCACAAACCATCTTCTCTAGACGAAGCCACCAGCCTCTTCGAAGGGGCCGACGATGCCCGCTACATCGCCGGTGGCCACACCCTTCTGCCCAGCATGAAGCTGCGTCTTGCCGGTCCGTCCGATCTGATTGATCTTGGCGGCCTTGGCGATCTCAAGGGAATCACGGTTGACGGTCAAGGCGTCAGGGTCGGCGCCGGCACATCCCATAACGATGTTGCGACGTCGGCTGACGTGCGCGCTGCGATCCCGGCCTTGGCCGAACTTGCGGGCGGCATCGGCGACTTCCAGGTGCGCAACCGCGGTACCATCGGCGGATCGCTCGCCAATAACGACCCGGCCGCCGATTATCCGGCGGCGGTCCTTGGTTTGGCGGCGACGGTTCACACGAACAAACGCGACATCGCGGCCGATGAATTCTTCGCCGGCATGTTCGAGACCGCGCTCGACGACGGCGAACTCATCACCGCCGTCAGCTTCCCCAAGCCGCGCCGAGCCAGCTATGCCAAGTTTCCCAACCCGGCATCGCGTTACGCGATTGTCGGTGTGATGGTCGCCGAAACGGTGGATGGAATCCGTGTCGCCGTGACCGGCGCAGGCCCATGCGTCTTCCGTGTCGCGGAGATGGAGCAGGCGTTGGCAGCGAGTTTCAGCGATCAGGTGCTTGCCAGCATCCATGTCCCGGACGATGACATGAACAGCGATATCCACGCCGGCGCCGACTATCGCGCGCACCTGGTCACCGTCATGGCGCAACGCGCGGTGGCGGCAGCAAGCTAGGCACCCGACACCATCCTTGGTTGCCGGTCGCGACATTGTGACCGGCGAACCGCCGTCATCCGTGTGATGGCACGGTGACGCCGGCCATGTGTCTTTGTCGACCCGGTGCTATGATGGTGCCATGACGGCGCCTCGGTCCCAGCCCGCCCTTGCAGTTTCCCATGACTGAACCGCCGCAGCCCAAGCGGCCGCGCCGGCGCCTCGCGTTGATAGCGGCGGTGGGGTTTGGTCTCGTACTGGTCCTGCTCGCCGTGGTTTACGCGACACGCATACCGATTGCCGTGTGGGTCGCCAACGAGGTCCTGGCCGACACGCCATTTGAGAGCGCCACGTTCAATCTTGTCGTTCTGGATGAAGACCGGCTGGTCCTGGAAGACCTGGAGACGGATCACCCGTTCAACGCGCGCGCAAAAAGCGTCACCGTCGTCTACAAGCCGCTCGATGTTTTGAACGGCATTGTTGACAGCGTTTCCGTTGTCGGACTGCAAGCGACGCTCACCCCTGACCAGATCGCCGCCGTCACGGCATCCGACGCACCAGCGGACGAGCCTCCGGTCACCATCGGTCGGTTGACGGTCGACGATGGCCGCGTCTCTGTCCTCTTGGGAGAGCGTCAGATCGACCTGACGCTCGACGGCGAGATCACCAGTCTAGAGCCACTGTCGGGTATGTTGGACGTTGCCGTTGCTGGTGATGACTTCAACTTGGCCGGGCCGATCACCATCACGAGCAATAGTAGCGCTGGTCAGACCGTCAGTTGGCGCATTGACAGCGGCGACGTTCAACGCGACGCGCTGTCATTGCCGTCCCTTTCCGGCCAGATCCTGATTGATGGGCCGGCAAGCAGCGCCTCGCCCCTGATGGTCGACATATCGCTCAATGCCCCGCGCTCGAATTTCGCGGCCTATGACGGCGGTCCCTTCAACCTCGACATCGAAGCAGCGGTCAGCTTGAGCGATGTTGTGGCAATCAAGGACGCCGCCGCGATCGTTGAGCTGGGTACGGCAACGGATCCGATCCATGCGTACGTAACGGCGAACCTTTTTGACACGCAGGCCCTGACCACGGCGGCAAAGATCAGTATCGGCCGCGACCTGACCGTCGCATTCGGCCCCAATGTCACCTTTACGGCGCCCGCATCACTCGACGCCCGGGCGGCCGCGACACTTCACGATACCTGGCTTGACGACATCGCTGACCTGCCGGACTTGGCCTTGACACTTCTGTCATCAATGTCGGCGACGTTCGAGAGCGCCGGCATCGACATCGATGGGTACGCCACACTGGCATCCGTTGCCGCAGACCTCTCACTGATACCCGACCGAGGCGAAACGGCCATCGTGATCGGGGACGGCACGCAGGTCAGCGACCTTGTCATCGACCCCGGTATCGTATCGTCTTGGGAGCTTCCTGCGGATCTTCTAGGCGTGCTCGAAGCTCCCATGGACGTCGCCGTAACATCCGGCGAACGACCCTTGATGCTGCGAGACCGCGAAAGTGGTGGCCACGTTGTTGATGGCGTGCTTGGTCTTGATCTGACGCAGGCTGACCAATCCGTCTCGCTTCGGGTCGACGGCAAGGCCGACCTTTCCGCAAGCTCACGGGTGGAGACGGCTTTGATCCGTGACAGCAGCTTTGTCATGGCCGCAGCGTCCCTCGGCGGCTTTGACGGCCTGACGCTCTCGGGGCACGGCCAGGCGGAGTTCCGCGATCAGGTGCTGCATGCCGAGTTGGAGATCGATGGCGCGGCTGACCAGGCCGTCGTCGGGTCCGCCAAGATCAACGATCTAGCCCTGACGTTTCCCCTGGATACGACATGGGACGGCGGTCGTTTCACAATCAGCGCCCTGCCCGTCGTGCTGGTTAGCGCAACGGCCGCACAGTTTGGCGATATCAGATCCGGGCCGGTCGAACTGGATCTGCCGCTCAGATTGACCGGCACACCGGAGGCGTTCTCATTTTTCCTTGATGACGACGGCTGGATCGACCTTACCGGCCTGACCCACCCCCGCTTCGTCATCGACCAACCGGCGTCGATCAAGCTGGAACAGATGGGTCTCGCGCTGCTGACGGTCGAATTCGACGACGACAACTATCCTGTCTGGGATGCTCGATTGAAGGTCGCACCGCCATCGGCCACGGTGACGATTCTGGACGAAGACGGTCTGCCGACGGCGACCGTGACCGGCACGCTCCCGCGAATCGGCGTTAGCGCCAATCAGCTGATCGCCAGCTACCTGACCGCGACCTTGGAAACGAGCGGCGGTTCGCTCACCTGGGTCGAGCAGGATGTCTCTGCCAGTGGCCTGAAGACGCTGGTCACTTACAACACCGGCCTGTCGCCCTGGCCACAACTCCAACTTGAGATCGCCGCGCTCGAGGATCTGACCTCGCCCAAACGGTTCGCGACAATGGCGTCGGATATTCGGATCGCGCCGGTTTGGCCGCAGGGCGATGACGTCAGAATGTCGCTCAACGTTCATGCGCCGGACCGGCGTTATGCTCTGAATGTGGAGGCGAGCTATCAGCCGGAGAAGGACCTGGCGACTGCCCTCGTCCGCCTGCCGCCCCTGCTCTTCCAGCCGGGCGGCTATCAGCCCGCTGATCTGTCGCCCATGCTGGCGTCTTCCGCGAAAGACGTTAGCGGTTCGATCGGGATCACCGGCGATGTGACCTGGCAATCAGGCGTGTGGTCGAGCGACCTGGACTTCGCCTTGCGCGAGATTTCGGCAACCGCCTATGGCATCAGGATCGAGCGGTTGAACGGACTCATCAATCTCGACAACGTCATGCCGCCGTCGACACCGCCTGGACAACTCGTGGCGATTGGCGGCATCGATGCCGGGTTGCCCTTGCGCGACGCGCTGCTCAGTTTGGCGCTTAACCGTGATGGGTCGCTCAGCCTTGAAAGCGCCGAAATGAAGTTCGCGGGTGGCGAAGTCACGGCTGATCCGTTGGTGTGGCACCCGGAGAGCGACCCCGAACCGCTCAACCTTCACGTCTCCGGAGTCGATGTCGGTACGCTCTTTGCGCTCGCCGAACTGGATGACTTGACCGCGACGGGAACGCTGGACGGGATCATCCCGGTCCGCCTCGTCGGCGACGACGTGTTGATCGAAGGCGCGTATCTGGCTAGCCGCGAACCCGGCCAGCTGCGCTACCTGCCGGACGGCGCGCCGACCGGCCTGGGCGCCGACGACGCCAGCATCGATCTGGTGCTTTCCGCCCTCAGCAACTTTCACTACGACCGCCTCGACGTGGACCTGAGCCGTGCCGCTGGCGGCGACACGGAAATCGGCCTGCATATTGCCGGATCCAATCCCGATCTGTATGACGGCTATCCGATCGAACTGAATGTCAATCTGACCGGCGAATTGGACCGAATCGTACGCGATAGCCTGGCCGGATACCGCATTCCCGACGAGATCAGAGAACGCCTGTCGGGTTTTTGACACAAAGGACGTATCAGATGGATGTCGCGAGCAGGGAGGCCTCCGTGACCGACGACGCAAGACCGATAAGGGCCCAGCCCGGCACCATGACGGCCGCCGTCTTCCTGGCCGTCATGCTGGTCGCCGCCTGCCAGCCGACCGTCAAGGTCGAGGCGCCAAAAGACCCGATTGTCATCAATCTGAACGTCAAGATTGAGCAGGAAGTTCGGGTCAAGCTTGAGAAGGATGTCGAGGAACTGCTGGAGCAGGACGATGATATTTTCTGATCATGGCCTTACGCGTCGACGGCTGATGGTCTGGGGTTTGGCCACGATCGCGCTCCTGGCCGTTGATGCCGCGCCGGCTTTCGCCCAAAGCCTGGATGACGCGCGGGCCGCGGGCTATGTCGGCGAACGTCCAGACGGTTACATTGGATTGGTCGACGGCAACGCACCCTCTTGGGCCTCGCAATTGGTCGACTCGGTTAACGCCGAACGTCTCGCACGCTATCAGGGCCTCGCCGCCGAAAACGGCACGACGGTCGAGGCCGTGCAGGTGGTTGCCGCCCAGAAGATCATCGACCGGTTGCCGGCCGGTTCCTATTACATGGACGCTGGCGGAGCCTGGGTGCAAAAATAGCCACTGAACTGGCCCCCAACCCTTGGCGTTTTCATGGGCACGTCCCTGCCTGAATCCATTGACGACACCGCCGCCTTGTTGACGGCGTGCGACTATGTCGCCGACCGCAGTCTGGCCACCACGCTCTATCTGTCCCTCAAAATGGGGCGGCCACTGTTCCTCGAAGGCGAAGCCGGCGTTGGCAAGACAGAAGTCGCCAAGGTGTTGGCTGAAGCGCTGGGCCGCGACCTCATCCGCCTGCAGTGCTATGAGGGCTTGGATGTCACCAACGCGGTCTACGAGTGGAACTATCCGCGCCAGATGGTCGAGATCCGGTTGGCCGAGGCCGATGGCGCCGCCGACCGGCGCAGTGTCGCTGACGGCATCTATACGGGCGACTTCCTGATCCAGCGTCCGATCCTTCAGGCCCTTGAGCCACACAAGGGCGGCCCGCCGGTGCTGTTGATCGACGAACTCGACCGCACTGACGAACCGTTCGAGGCTTTCCTTCTGGAGATCCTGTCGGATTTCCAGGTGACCATCCCCGAACTCGGGGTCGTCAAGGCCGAGACACCGCCGATCGTGGTGATCACCTCGAACCGGACCCGCGAAATCCACGATGCACTAAAGCGCCGCTGCCTCTATTTCTGGATCGACTATCCCAGCGCCGCGCGCGAGCTGGAGATCCTGCATCGCAAGGTGCCGGGCTGTGACGAGCGTTTGTCGGCCGAGATTGTCGCGTTTGTTCAGGCACTGCGCGACGAGGATCTCTACAAACAACCGGGTGTCGCGGAGACCATCGACTGGGCGACCGCGTTGGTTCAACTCGACGCCTTGTCCCTTGAGCCCGCCACGATCAACGACACCTTGGGCGTGCTGCTGAAGTACCAGGACGACATCGCCAGGGTGCGCGGTTCGGAAGCCGCGGCGATCCTGGATCGCATCCGTAGCAACAGCACGTCCGCCGAGGCCGTCGCCGAATGACCGACAGCGCGGCACCCTCACCTGTCGCCGGGAAACTCGCCGACAACGTCGTGCTGTTCGGCCGCACGTTACGGTCCGCCGGAATGCCGGTCGACACCGGACGCATCCTGAACGCTGTCCGCGCGGTTGAGACGGCAGGCCTCACCCGGCGTGACGATTTCTACTGGGCCCTCCACGCCCACCTCGTCAGCCGCCACGATCATCACGTCGTCTTTGATCAGGCGTTCCACGCCTTCTGGCGCGACCCCGAATTGCTGAAGAAGATGTTGGGGTTGGTCCTGCCACTCGCCCGGTCGGACACCGCCACCGAACAGGAGGCCTTGAGCCGGCGCGTCGCGGATGCCATGGGCAAGAGCAAGGATCAAGACGAGGCCGACCTTGCCGCCGGTAAGGAGGCAGACATGACGATGTCCTTCTCCGACCGCGATGCTCTGCGTGACAAGGACTTTGCGTCCATGTCCACCGACGAGATCGCGCGCGCCAAGAAGGCGGTCGCCGCGATGACCTTGAGAATGCGCCCTTTGACGTCGCGGCGCATGCGCACCCATGCCTCAGGCGATCGCGTCGACATGCGCGCCACCATGCGCGCGGCACTGCGCGGTGCCGGCGACATCATCCCGCTGGAGCGGCGCCGCCGCCGAACCCGGCCTCCGGCGCTGGTGCTGTTGTGCGACATCTCCGGTTCGATGAGCGGCTATAGCCAGATGCTCGTGCACTTCGCCCACGCCCTCACGAACGATCGCGACCGCGTCCATACTTTTCTGTTCGGCACACGGCTGACGAACATCACCCGGCAGTTGCGCCACAAGGATGTCGACGTGGCGATGGCCGATGTCGCCGACACGGTCGACGACTGGTCAGGCGGCACACGGATCGGCGGCTGCTTGCATACGTTCAATCGCGAATGGTCGCGCCGCCTTCTTGCCCAAGGCGCCGTCGTCGTCATGATGACCGACGGCCTGGACCGCGACGCCGGCGACAACCTGGCGAGCGAGATGGAACGCCTTCACCTGTCGAGCCGCCGTCTGATCTGGCTCAATCCCCTGTTGCGCTATGATGGATTTGAACCCAAATCCTGGGGCATACGGACGATGCTGCCCCATGTCGACGTATTCCGCTCCGCACACAGCTTGGCGAGCCTGGAAGCGTTGGCCGCGCTACTTGGCGACGCGATGGGGGCCAATGACGAGGAGAGCATGACATGGCGACAGGCGATCTAGACGGCGACGTGCTGGCCGAAGCGCTTACCTGGCAGCAAGCCGGCCATCAGGTCGCGCTGGCAACCGTCACCCACACCTGGGGTTCCAGCCCCCGTCCGGTCGGCAGCCAACTGGCCGTGCGTGATGACAGCACGTTCCGCGGTTCGGTTTCCGGCGGCTGCATCGAAGGCGCGGTGATCCAGGAGGCGCTTGCCGCCCTCAAAGACGGCAAGACCCGTAACCTGGAGTTTTCGGTCAGCAACGAACAGGCTTGGGAAGTCGGTTTGACCTGCGGCGGCACGGTTCAGGTCTTCGTCGAGCCGGTCGCGTGACACCGCAGACACTTGAAGCGCTGCAGCGCGCGCGCCGCGACCGGCAACCTGCCGTCGTCGCCACATGGCTTGATGATGGTGAACAGGTCTTGGTGACACCATCGAACGGCGCAGCACCTTTGGCGATGACGGAGGCGATTGACCAGGCGATTCAGGACGACCGTTCGCAAACGGTCGAGGTCGACGGGCGCCGTCTGTTCCTTCATGTCTTCAATACGCCGCTTCGGTTGATCGTGATCGGCGCTGTGCATATTGCCGAACCTTTGGCCCGCTACGCCGCGATTGCCGGTTACGACGTGACGCTGATCGATCCACGCCGCGCCTTTGCCGACCGCGAGCGGTTTGCCGGCGTGACGATCATCGACGCCTGGCCCGATGAAGCGCTAACGGACCTCAGGCCCGATCACCGAACTGCCGTGGTCACGTTGACCCACGACCCCAAGATCGACGATCCCGCCTTACACGTCGCCTTACGGGCGCCGCTGCTCTACCTCGGCTCGCTGGGCAGCAAACGCACGCATGCCAAGCGGGTCGAGCGCCTGCTAGAAGCGGGTTTCTCCGAAGATGAGATCGCCCGCATTCACGCACCAGTCGGCCTCGACATCGGCGCCAAATCGCCACAGGAGATTGCGCTATCAATCATGGCGGAGATCACCGCTGTACGGCGAGAGGCGTCGCCTTGAAATTCGGCCCCACCGCCACCGGCTTGGCCGAAGGCGCCATCCTCGCCCACAGCACCCGTTGTGGCGACCGCACGCTGAAGAAGGGCTTGGTGCTCTCCGGTGATGACATCGCGGCGCTGCGAGCAGCCGGCGTCGATAATGTGATTGTCGCCCAGCTCGGCCCCGATGACGTTCATGAAGATGACGCCGCGCAACGCGCAGCCGCGGCCATGGCGGGACCGGGGATCGATACCGCCGCGCCCTTTACCGGCCGTGTCAATCTGATCGCCAAGGAAGCTGGCGTCGTCGTGCTGGATAGCGCGCGTATCGAAGAGCTCAACTCACTCGATGAGTCGTTGACCGTCGCCACCTTGCCCGCGTTCGCCATGGCCGAAGCCGGCCAGATGGTCGCGACCATCAAGGTCATCCCGTTCGCCGCACCGCGCGACGGTGTGGCGGCGTGGGAAGCCATTGCCACGCGCGACGATCCGGTCATTCGTCTCGCATCCTTCAAGCAGCAGCGGATCGGTCTGATCCTGACAATGACGGACGCCACGCCGGACAAGGTACTGGACAAGACGGCCCGCGTTGTCGCCGATCGGCTGGCGGCCTTGGGTAGTGACGTCGTTGCTGAAGGCCGGTGCCACCACAATGCGGATGCTTTGGCATCCGAGATTGCACGTGTCACGCCAGGCGTTGATATGACGCTGATCTATGGCGCCTCGGCGATTACCGATCGCCGCGATGTCATTCCCGCCGCCATCGAACAGGCTGACGGCGCGATCCAGCACTTCGGCATGCCGGTTGATCCCGGCAATCTGCTGCTGCTGGCTGAACGGCAGGGCAAGCCGGTTCTCGGACTGCCCGGCTGTGCGCGGTCACCGAAGCTGAACGGCTTCGACTGGGTGTTGCAGCGCATGCTGGCCGGTCTCGCGGTCACGCGCAACGACATCATGGCAATGGGCGTCGGCGGATTGCTGAAAGAGATCCCTTCACGTCCGCAGCCACGGCGCGAGCCGCAGGAAGGGCGCGTGCCGCGCGTCACCGCCCTGGTACTGGCGGCCGGTCAGTCGCGCCGCATGGGCCGCGACAACAAGCTGCTCGCGCCGATCAACGGCCGCGCCATGATCCGCCACGTTGCCGAGGCGGCCGTCGCCTCCCAGGCCCATGCAACCATCGTTGTCACGGGCCACGAGGCAGAGGCGGTGGGAGACGCGCTCGACGGCCTCGACCTGACGACCACGGACAACCCGGACTATGCGGAAGGTCTCAGCACGTCGCTGCGCGCCGGCCTGGAGGCGGCCGGGGACGACTGCGACGGCGTCATCGTGTGCCTGGGTGATATGCCGGGCCTGACGCCGGCCCTGCTCAACCGCCTGATTGCCGCGTTCGATCCGACGGAAGGCCGCGCCATCGTGCTGCCGACCTATCGCGGCAAACGCGGCAACCCGGTTCTGTGGGGCCGCCGCTTTTTTGAAGCGATGCGATCGGTCGCGGGCGATGTCGGGGCGCGTCATTTGCTGGGCGAAAACGAAGACCTGGTTGTCGAGGTCACGGCCGACGACGACGCGGTTCTCGTCGATATCGATACCCCGGAAGCCCTCCAAGCCGCTCGTCGCGGCTAACGCGACGCGGTTGCCATCTCCGGCGTTGGCGCCGCCCGAAGATCCAGCACAACGCGCACGGCGTTGGGATCATCGGGCACGTTGTGCTCCTCAAATCCCAGACCCGAGGTAAAGTCCCGCATGCGGCGGTTCTCGCGCAGCACCTCGCCGGCCATGTGCGCCGTGCCCCGCGAGCGGCAGTAACGGATCATCTTGCGCATCAACGCAGCGCCCAACCCCAGGCCCTTCAGATCAGACCGCACGACGATGGCGAACTCCGTCATCTCATTGTCGGGATCCGTGACCGTGCGTACCACGCCAAGCGTATCGCCTTTGGGGCCAATGGCGACGAACGCCATTTCCCGGTCGTAGTCAATCTGCGTCAAACGCGCCATCTGGCTGTGGGGCAGTTGTTGGACCTGGCCGAAGAAGCGGAAGCGAACGTCTTCGGGCGTCAGCTTGTCGATGAAGGCGTAATGATGCTCCTCGTCTTCGGGCCGTATCGGACGGAACAGAACGTTGCCGACACCGTCGAAGGCAGCATTCTCCTCAAGCTCTTGCGGATAAGGTCGGATCGCGGGACTGTGCGCAACGCCGGGTTGGGCCAGACCAATGCGCGCATCGAGCGCAATCACCCCCTCCTTGTCGACCAGCAACGGGTTGATATCGAGCTCCTCGACCTCGGGCAGATCGACGGCGATCTGGGCGACCTTGATCAACGTCAGATAAAGCGCGTCAAAGTCGATCGACGGCTGATCGCGGTAACCCTCAAGCCGCAGCGCAATGCGCGTGCGTGAAACCAGCTCGGCTGCGAGCTTCATGTTGATTGGCGGCAACGCCACGGCACGATCGGCAATAACCTCAACGGCGCCACCGCCCTCGCCGAACAAGGCAAAGGGCCCGAAAATCGGGTCCTGACCCAGCCCTAAGATGAGCTGGTAGCCACGCGGACGCCGTGCCATCTCCTGGACTGTGAAACCATCCAGGCGCGCTTCCGGCACAAGCCTGGCGATGCGTTCCTGCATCTCCTCGGCCGCGCCACGCACCGCATACGCGTCCTTCAGATCAAGCACGACGCCACCAACATCGGACTTGTGGGTGATCTCAGGCGACAGGATTTTCAGCGCGACGGGAAACCCGATCTCCTTCGCTGTCGTCGCGGCCTCGCCCGGCGTCGCGGCGCGGCGCGATGTCACGACGGGAATGGTGAACGCCTCCAAGACCGCCTTGGCTTCCGGTTCGGTCAGGAGTGTCCGTCCGTCCGCGCGCACCGCATCGATGACCGCGCGCGCGGCATCGATATTCGGCGTAAACGTCTCCGGGACATCAGCGGGCGTCTCCAGCAGCAGTTGCTGGAGTTCCGTATGGCGCGCGGCGTGAAGAAAACCCCTCACCGCGCTCTCCGGTGTGTCGTAGGTGGCCAACCCTTTGTCGCTTAGAGCCTTCCGCGCGCGAACAGCGCCGCGTCCGCCAAGCCACGACGTAACGATCGGTCTTTGCGCCGACGCAAGCTTGTCAGCCACCGCGGAAGCCGCGTCCTGGGAATCGGCTATGGCCGTTGGCGCGTTCAAGACCAGGAGGCCATCGCTGCCGGGATCGGCGATCACCGCCTCAAGCGCTTTGACATAGCGGTCGGGCGGGGCGTCCCCGATGATGTCGACAGGATTGGCGTGCGACCATGTTGCCGGCAAGACGCCGTCGAGCGCGTTGATGGTTGCCGGTTCCAGTTCGGCCAGACGGCCGCCACCGGCAATCAAGGCGTCGACGGCCATCACGCCCGGTCCGCCGCCATTGGTGACAATGGCCAGACGGTTGCCGGTGACACGACGGCAGCGAGCGAGCGTCTCGACGACGCTGAAGAGTTCTTCGAAGTCATATGCGCGCAACACGCCGGCACGCGCCATCGCCGCGTCGAACACATCGTCCGCGCCGGCCAGCGCCCCGGTATGCGAAAGAGCGGCCTGGGCAGCCTCGCTGACACGGCCCGACTTGATCGCAACGACAGGTTTGTTGCGCGCCGCCGCGCGCGCCGCCGACAGAAACTTCCGCGCGTGGCTGATCGATTCGATGTAGAGCAGGATCGACTTTGTCGCGGGATCACTCGCCAGATCGTCGATAACATCACCGAAATCGACATCCAGGCTGTCGCCCAAGGATACAAAGCGGGAAAAGCCGATGCCGCGCGCCGACGCCCAATCGAGAACCGCCGTGCACAGCGCACCGGACTGAGACACGAACGCGATGTTGCCAGCCTGCGCCCCGCCCGGCGCGAAGCTCGCGTTGAGCGATTGCGACGGCACGATCAGCCCGACGCAATTGGGGCCTAGAATGCGCAACAGATGCGGACGCGCCGCATCCAGCATTGCCTGCGCCAGCGTGCGGTCTTCCGACGCGGCGTTGCCCAGGCCCGCGGTCAAGACGACCGCGGCCTTGGTGCCGCGCGCGCCAAGTTCACTAATCAGGCCAGGCACGGTCGCCGGCGGCGTACAGATAACCGCAAGATCAGGTGTCACCGGTAAATCGGCGACCGAGCCATAACAAAGCACACCCGCGACGGCCTGATGTTTCGGATTGACCGGCAGGACCGGCCCCTGGAAACCGCCCGCCAACAGGTTGCGCATGACCGTGGCGCCGACGCTTTGGGCGCGGTCGGAGGCGCCGATGACAGCGACCGATGAGGGAGCAAAAAGGCGGTCCAGATTGCGCGTTGTCATGGCGACCTTGACGAGGCGTTACGGAGACTGTTGATCCATCAATTCGACGAAGGCACGCACCGCACGTTGGGAACGCCTGTCGGCGCGGCAGACGACGTATTCATCCGTTGTAATATCGGCATCACGCAACGGAATTGCGACAAGGCGCTCATCTTCACCAAACTCCGCTTCGTTGACGACACCGACACCCAGGCCGGCCGCTACCGCCTCGCGCACGGCTTCACGGCTCTCGATCTCCATCACGACCTCCGGCTTGATGCCACGCTCGGCAAGTGCCGCCTCGAACACGCGCCTGGTGTTGGAGCCCTGTTCGCGCAGGATCATGGGCGTGCCGTCCAGCTGGCCGACCGCGATCGAGCGCCGGCGTCCCCAGGCATGACTGCGTGGCACGAAGACAACCAGCCGGTGACGGGCGACGTGGTGGAAGTCGAGGCGCTCATCGTCGACCAGCCGGGCAAGCACGGCGACGTCCGTGCGGTAGGCCAGCAGATCCTCCAGCATGTCGTCGGAGTTACCGATGGCCAGGGACACCTTGATGTTGGGGTAGCGTTCGCGAAATGCCGCCAGGTGGGTCATAACGTGATAGGGACCGTCGGCACCGACGGTCAGAGAACCATGCTCCAAGCCGCCGGATTCATTGAGGATGGTCGCGGCCTCATCAAAGGCTGCGAAGCTGCGTTGTGAGATCGCATGTAGCTCCTCGCCCAGCTTGGTGAGGCTCAAGCGCCGATTGACCCGGTGAAACAGCTCGACGCCATAGGCCTCCTCCAGGGCTTTGATCTGCACCGTGATGGCGGGCTGGCTGACACCGAGGCGCTCGGCAGCGCGGGTCACGCTGCCGGTTTCCGCGACCCCGTGAAAGGCGCGAAGCTGTGCGTAGTTCATAACCTGGATATATCAAACCTTTAACGAATAGTAATTTGCTTTATACAACCGTGCTCCCTAGGTTCAGCGCGACATCCCTGGAGGACGCGCCATGAACCATCCGGACCGGCAACCCCTGCTCCTGACGCCTGGCCCGCTCACCACCAATCCAGCGACCCGGCGCGCGATGGATCGTGATTGGGGCTCGCGCGACACCGACTTCATTGCGCTGACCGCGCGTGTGCGCCGGCGTCTGGAGGAGCTTACTGGCGGCGACGACGGTGCGTTCGTCGCGGTGCCGTTGCAAGGCAGCGGCACCTTTGTCGTCGAAGCCACGCTGGGCACCATGGTGCCGCGCGACGGCAAGGTCTTGGTCCTGATCAACGGCGCCTATGGCCGCCGGATGGCGACCATGCTGGAGATCATGGGGCGGGACCACACCACCGTCTCCTGTGCCGAAAACGAGCCGGTTACCGGCGCCATGGTGGAGGCCGCGTTGTCGGGCGACGGTACGATCACCCATGTCGCGGCCGTGCACTGCGAAACCACATCCGGCATCTTGAACCCAATCGAGGAGATTGCGACGGTCGTCGCAAAACACGGCAAGCGCCTGCTGATCGATGCCATGAGCAGCTTCGGCGCTATCGCGATCGACCCGGCCCGTGTCCCCTTCAGCGCCATCATGGCCTCGTCCAACAAGTGCCTTGAAGGCGTTCCGGGGATCGGTTTCGCGATCCTGCGGGCAAGCGACCTGGCTGAAGCCACCGGCAATGCCCATTCGCTGAGCCTCGACCTGCACGCCCAGTGGAAGGGCTTCGAGAGCAATGGCCAGTGGCGCTTCACGCCGCCAACCCACGTGCTGGCCGCGTTTGACGCAGCGCTTGCGCGCCACGAGAGCGAAGGTGGCGTTGACGGTCGGTTCGAACGTTACAGCCGAAACTGCGAGGCGCTGGTCACCGGCATGCGCGCTCTGGGGTTCCAGACCCTGCTGACGGACGACCTACAGGCGCCGATCATCGTGACGTTCCTGGCGCCGTCGGAACCGGGTTTCTCGTTCCAGCGGTTCTACGATCTGCTGCACGCCAGGGGTTTTGCCATCTATCCCGGCAAGCTGACCGAGGTCGACAGCTTCCGCGTCGGCTGTATCGGCGATCTGGATGCCGACGACCTGCGCGCCGCTGTCGCTGCGATTGGCGAGGTCATCGACGAAGCTTGCGCGTCGGAGAAGTCGCGGCGCACCGATTCCGTCCCTCAATCATCAAGTGAGCTAGAGAGCATAAATCAATGACATTTATATATAATCGAGAGTTTCGAGGGCCGCTCGAAGCGTGCATCTTCGATTGGGCGGGCACCGTGCTGGACTTTGGCTGCATGGCGCCGGCCGCCGCCTTTGTCGAGGTCTTCGAGCGCCATCAGGTGCCGATCACGGTCGATGAGGCCCGCGCGCCGATGGGCGCCCACAAGCGGGTGCACATTCAGGAAATCACGGAGATGGCCGGTGTGCGCCAGCGCTGGAACGACGCCCACGGCCGCGCGCCCAACGACGACGACGTCGAGACCATGTATCAGGAGTTCATTCCCCTGCAGCTAAACTGCCTGGCGGACCATTCGGCCCTGATCCCCGGAACCCTGGATGTGGTAGGCGTGCTGCGCGATCGCGACATGAAGATCGGCACGACCACCGGGTACATCGCCGACATGACGGCGATCAACCTGGCGGAAGCCAAGAAGCAGGGTTTCGAGCCGGATTCGACCGTCTGCTCCGACCAGGTGCCCAAAGGCCGTCCCTACCCCGACATGTGCCTGCAGAATGCTATCAATCTTGAGGTCTCCAGCGTGCAGGCCTGCGTCAAGGTCGACGACACGGTGACCGGCATAGAGGAAGGCCTCAACGCCGGCATGTGGACGGTCGCGCTGACCGTCTCGGGCAACGAGGTCGGCCTTTCCCTGGACGACTGGCAGGCGCTTCCCGGCGCCGATCAGGCGCGTCTGCGCGCCAAGGCCGAAGACAAGATGCGCCGCTCTGGCGCCCATTACGTCATCGACACCGTGGCCGACCTGATGCCCTGCATGGACGACATCCAGGCCAGAATAATGCGCGGCGAGAAACCCTGATGATGTCGCTTTAGGGCTCGAAATCCGCCCGGTGATCCGGCACATTCCGTCGCCGCCTCACCGGAGAGATTGTCATGACGGTTACCCTGGAGGACATTCGCCAGGCTGCCCAGGTCTTGGTCGGCCAGGTCGAGCGCACGCCCTGCAGCCATTCACGCACGTTGTCGGAGATTTCCGGCGCCGACGTCTATGTCAAGTTCGAGAACCTGCAGTACACCGCCTCGTTCAAGGACCGCGGCGCTTTCATCAAAATGTCGTCCCTGACCCAGGCCGAGCAGGCCAAGGGCGTGGTCGCCATGTCGGCCGGCAACCACGCGCAGGCGGTCGCCTATCACGCGCAGCGCCTGGGCCTGGCCGCGACCATCGTCATGCCCGAGGGCTCGCCGACGGTGAAGGTGAAGAACACGCGCCGGTTCGGTGCCCGCGTCGTCCTGTCGGGTGAGACGATCGACGATGCCGCGGTCTACGCCAACAAACTGGCCCAAGACGAGGGTCTGACCTTCGTCCACCCCTATAACGACGAGAAGGTCATGACGGGCCAGGGAACGGTCGGTCTGGAGATCCTGGAGGACGTGCCGGACCTCGACGCGGTCATTGTGCCGATCGGCGGCGGCGGTCTGATTGCCGGGATCGCCATCGCCACCAAGGCGATCCGGCCCGCGATCGAGATCTTCGGGGTCGAAGCCTCGCTCTTCCCTTCCATGTACCAGGCGCTTCAAGGGATGCCGGTGACATCGGGTGGACGAACGGTGGCCGATGGCATCGCCGTCAAGACACCGGGCGATCTCACCATGCCCGTCGTGCGTGAGTTGGTCAGCGACATCTTCCTGACCAGCGAGGAGCAGCTTGAACACGGCGTCCAGATGCTGCTGGAAATTGAAAAGTCCGTGGCGGAAGGCAGCGGCGCGGCCCCGCTGGCCGCGCTCCTGGCCCACAGCGACCGGTTCGCCGGCAGGAAGGTCTGCCTGATCCTGACCGGCGGTAACATCGACTCTCGTATTTTGTCGGCGGTCATCGAGCGAGGCCTCGTGCGTGACGGCCGCATGGTTCGGCTGCGCATCGCCATTCCCGACGCGCCGGGCACGCTGGCCAAGATCTCCGGCATCATCGGCAATGCCGACGCCAACATCATCGAGGTCTATCACCAGCGGGCCTTCTCCAGTCTGCCGGTCAAGCAGGCCGACCTCGACGTCATCCTGGAAACGCTGGACCGCGATCACGTCGTCGACGTTATCGGGCGCCTGACCGCTGCGGGCTTCCTTGTGCGCGAGCTGGGGCCGGACGAATCAACCCTTGCCTAAGGCTCTGACATTGAAAGCGTTTCTGGCGCGCCACGTTTGCACCGGGCCCATTACCCGCATGGAGAGTTGACCGCGCCCGCGTGATCGTCAGACTGCACGCCCATGGAAAAAACCAAGGTCATCTGCGTCGTTCACGGCGACTACTCGAGAACCGGGCGTATTGGCGACAACATCCGCGCCAAGGGGTTTGAGGAGGTCCGCTACTGCCTGCCGACCGGCGACGAGCTGCCGACCGATTTTGACGGTGTCGCCGGCGCGATCGTCTTCGGTGGCCCGATGAGCGCCAATGACGACGACAAGCTGGACTTTATCGCCAAGGAACTGCGCTGGATCGACAAGCTGACGGCCGCCGACGTGCCGTTCCTGGGTGTCTGTCTGGGCGCGCAGATGCTGGCGCGGGTCCTGGGCGCGGAGGTCAAACCCCATGACGAGGGCTGGCACGAGATCGGCTTTTGCAAGATCGCGCCGACCGAGGCCGGGCGCGATGTCATCGGCGACCTGCGCTATGTCTACCATTGGCATGGCGAGGGCTTTGACATGCCGGCGGGCGCCGAACACTTGGCGGTGGGCGCAAGCGGCCACTTCCCGAACCAGGCCTACCGTATTGGCGAGCGGATCTACGGTGTCCAGTTTCATCCCGAATGCACCCTCGAGATGATCGAGATGTGGACCAAGGAGGGGGCGGAAAACCTGTCCGAACCCGGCGCGCAGCAGCCCCATGAGCAGATCGCCGGCGCCAAACGATACGACCACCTGGTCGATGCCTGGGTGCCCGGTTTTTTGGACACGTGGCTCGGACTTGAAAGCCGTGAGTTTGAGGTGCGCTCAGCCGCCTCCTGACCCACAGAAACTGTGTTGTGAAAACCGCGCGGGAGCCCATTGCGGCCCCTTGAACGCGCGCCATGGGCGACCATATATTTCTTAGAATTCTTCTAATTATGGAGTTGCCCCGATGTCCACGACAAGCGCCATTTCCAACGACGCTAGCCGGCGTGTCGCCCACGAGCTCGGCCGCGTCCTGGCCGATACCTACACGTTGATGCTGAAGACCCAAGGTTTCCACTGGAACGTGACGGGCCCGCAGTTCAACAGCCTGCATGAGATGTTCGGCTTGCAGTATCAGGAGCTGTTCCTGGCCGCCGACGAAGTCGCCGAGCGCATTCGCGCCCTTGGCGAGCCCGCGCCGGCGAGCTATCGCGCCTACGCGACGCTGCGCTCGATCGACGAGAACGACGAGCCGATGGACGCCCCGACCATGGTCGCGACACTGGCAGCCGATCACGAGGCGCTGTCACGCTCCGCCGGCAAAGCACGCGCCGCGGCCGAGGATGCCGGCGACGAGGTCAGCGTCGACATGATGGTCGCGCGCATGACCCAGCACGACAAGACGGCCTGGATGCTGAGGGCTAACGCGGCCTGACCCATCCAGCCCGCTGCGCCCGCCGGAAGGAGCCCCTCCCCCTCTGCCGGCGGGCGCGGCCGTTTGTCTGTCTAGATACGTCCCTCCAGAACGCCGCGAACCAGCGGCAGGCGGTCATTGCCCCAGATGAGACGGCCACCGATCAGGAACGTCGGTACGCCGAACACGCCGTTTACCTTGGCCGTTTTGATCTCCTCCTGGTGCTCTTGCTTGACCGCGTCGCTGTCGAAGGCCGCCACGAAGGCCTCGTTGTCGAGCCCGATGTCATCGGCCGCTCTCACGTAGTCGTCGCGGACGACCTCGTCGCCGAGCCTGACAAACATCAGGCGAAAAACCTCGTGGCTGTACTCCACCACCGCACCCAACCGCCGCGCCGCCAAGCACGCGAGGCTCGGCAGATCCCGGTCGAAGCTCAGACGGCCGACCGGCTCGACGAAGGGCACGCCGTAAAGCGCGGCCCATTCCTCGGCATCGCGCTGGCGGTAATCCCAGTCATACTGGCCCGACGCGGGTGGGCCGGTGAATGGATTCTGCTCGCGCGCGTCCATCAGGGCGCTGCTCTTGATCGGGTGCCAAACGATGTCGATATCGTAGTCGGCCTCAAGCGCCTCGATCTGGGTCGCGGCCAGGTAGGAGTACCGGCTGGAAAGCCCATAGTAGAAGTCGACGGTCACCGTCATACCTGCCTCCCTCTGTCAACCGTTTGGCAACAATCCGTTGCGATTTGCGCAGATTGTCTGGCGATCGATTGGACCCATCTGCTTCTCAGATTTAACGAGGAGCCAATCTGATGACCAAAGTTCTGGTGCTCTACTACAGCACGTATGGCCACGTCGAAACCATGGCCGGCGCGGTCGCCGACGGCGTGCGCGATGTCGACGGGGTCGAGGTAACGATCAAGCGGGTGCCGGAGTTGATGCCCGAAGACGTTGCCGTCAAGGCAGGCGCCAAGCTCGACCAGAGCGCCCCCCTCGCCGACCCGAAGGAACTCGCCGATTACGACGCCATTATCTTTGGTACACCGACCCGCTTCGGCAACATGGCGGCCCAGATGCGTAACTTCCTGGACCAGACCGGCGGTTTGTGGATGGCCGACAAGCTGGTCGGCAAGGTCGGCAGCGTCTTTGTCTCGACCGGCACCCAACATGGCGGTCAGGAAACCACCATCACCTCGTTCCACACCACGCTGTTTCATCTGGGCATGGTGGTTGTCGGCGTGCCCTATGCCGAGAAACGGCTGCTGGATATGGACGAGATTACCGGCGGTTCGCCCTATGGCGCGTCGACCCTTGCCGCCGGAGACGGCAGCCGCCAACCGAGCGACAGTGAACTTGCCATCGCGCGATACCAGGGCCGGCATGTCGCAGAAATCGCTCACAAACTTGCGGCCTAGGGAGGATTATCGTGGGACTGCTGATTGACGGTGCCTGGCATGACAAGTGGTATGACACCGACGAAAGCGCGGGCCGCTTCGAACGCCAGGAAGCCGGTTTTCGAGATTGGGTGAGCGCCGACGGCACAAGCGGCTTCAAGGCCGAGGCCGGCCGATACCATCTCTATGTCTCCCTCGCCTGTCCGTGGGCCCACCGGACCCTGATCGTGCGTAAGCTCAAGGGGCTGGAAGACATGATCACCGTCTCCGTGGTCGATCCCAGGATGGGCAGCGAGGGATGGGTCTTCGGCGACTTTCCTGGCGCCACCGATGACCCGGTCAATGGCGCCCGTCATCTGCACGAGGTCTACACCAAAGCCCGACCCGGTATGACCGGCCGCGTCACCGTGCCAATCCTATGGGACAAGCAGACCGGCACGATCGTCAGCAACGAGTCCTCGGAAATCATCCGCATGCTGAACGGCGCGTTCGACGGCCTGGGTGCGGACACGAGTATCGACCTTTGGCCGAGCGACCTGCGCGAGGCGATTGAGGCGGTCAACCAGCCGATCTACGACAACATCAACAATGGGGTCTACCGGGTGGGGTTCGCGACGACCCAAGACGCCTATGAGGAGGCCTTTGAGGACCTGTTTCGCACGCTCGACTGGGTCGAGGACCGGTTATCGAAGCAGCGCTATCTGATTGGCGACCGACTGACCGAAGCGGACTGGCGTCTGTTCACTACCCTCATCCGCTTCGATCCGGTCTACCACGGCCACTTCAAGTGCAACCGCCAGCGGCTTAACACGCTGCCGAGCATCTGGAACTACATGCTGGAACTCTATCAGGTGCCGGGCGTCGCCGAGACCGTCAACATGGATCACATCAAAGTCCACTACTATTGGAGCCACACGACGATCAACCCGACCCGTGTCGTCCCGGCAGGACCGGCGATCGATTACACGATGGCTCATAATCGAGAGCAGCTCTCCGCGGCTTAGAACACCAACGGCCTAGACGGCACCTGCCCGCTTTCCTCCCGGTCCCCCAGGATGCCGCGATGGGTGGTCGAGAGGGGAGTCGGCCGGTGATGCCGAAGGATCCATCGACACCTGGAATCAGAAAGGGCCCCGGGCGTTACGCTGCCGGGGCCCTTTCGGGTTCGATAGTCATGGGTCGATTCAGTTGCTGTTGAATTTGGTGTCGCGAGCGAAACTGGAAATCTGACCGCGATGAATACCGATGTCGTGGAGCTGTGCATCGGTGAGCCGGGAAAGCTCGCGGCGGGTCGACCGAATGCGCCAGCCACGGCGCAGGTTGTCAAACATGGTAGCCATTGGCCTTGTCCCTTATCCAAAGGCGTCGCGGGATCGCGACGTCCAATAAGGCGAACATGTGCATTCGCGGTGCGCGGCACCATGGGAAAAACATCATGACTCCCATGATGTAAGTGCATGCCTCGCAAGGGCCAATCTGTGATCGCCGTTACAGCATCCAGACGACTTTCTAGCGCCTGAATTTGGCGTCGCGCCAGGCCAGGGCCGCCTTCAAGCCCTCTTCCTCGCGGATGCGTTTGAACTCGGCCTTTTCGTCGGTCATGGTCGACTCGATCAGGACATCCATGTCGAGCGCCATCTGCAGTGCGTCTCGCATGCCCATCATATCGTAGGTCCGGTTGATCGCCCGTTTGGTCATCCGAACCGAATGGGCGGCGGCAGCGGCCATGTCCTCGGCCATCGCCATCGCCGCGGCGACCTCCTCGCCATCGGGCACGACGCGGTTGACCAGGCCGAAGTCATAGGCCTGCTGGGCGGTGATCTTGTCGTTGCCGGTCAGCAGCAGCTCCTTGGCCTGTTTCGGACCGGTCATCCACGGCATCAGCATGGCGACGATGCCGGAGCTAAAGCGCACCTCCGGCTCGCCAAAGCGGGTGCTCTCGGCGGCGACTGTCACGTCGCAGGCAAGCGCCAGCTCGAACGCGCCCGCCAGGCAATAGCCGTGCACCGCCGAGACGGTCGGCTTGGGGCAATCCCAGAACTGCATAATGAAATCCAGATCGAAGCGCAGCACGTCTTCCCACGCTGCCGGCGTCTCCAGTTTACGTCCCGTCGAGGCGGCGAGATCGAAGCCGGCGGAAAACGCGCGGCCCGCACCCTTGACCAGGATCGCCCGCACCGCGTCATCGGCGGTGAACGCCGCCATGGCGCCGTTGGTCTCCTCGATCAGGGTGTGGTTGAACGCGTTCAACACCTTCTCTCGCTCGAAGGTCAGGATGCCGACCGCGCCCTCACGTTCGACGGAAATCGCTTCATAGCTCATAGCTCGTCTCCTCCACCGGCAGGCAACACCAGCGCGTCAACCGCCACCGCACCACCACCGGACACCAGAACCGGGTTCACGTCCATCTCCGCGATCGATCCGGCGAGATCAGCGGCAAGTCCGGAAAGCCGCGCCACCACATCCGCGAGACTGTCGAGGTCGGCGGGCTCGCGCCCGCGCGCGCCGGTCAGCAACGGATAGGCCTTGAGCCCCTCCAGAAGACGACGCGCTTCGGCCGCATCGACCGGCGGCAGGAAACAGACGGTGTCGCGAAAGATCTCAACGAAAACACCGCCCAGGCCGACGGTCATCACCGGACCGAATGTCGGATCGTCGACGACGCCGACGATGATCTCCGTGCCGCCCTTGGCCTGCCGCTGCAACGTCACCGCCGGACCGAGCTTCGCGCTCATGGCTCGATAGGCTTCGGCGACCGCCGCACTGTCATCCAAGCCGACCACGACGCCGCCGACATCTGACTTATGGGCGATGTCGGCACGCGCCGTTTTCATGACGACGGGGTAGCCGAGGTCGTCGGCTGCCGCACACGCCTCGTCCGATGTCACGGCCTCGCGCATCGCGGGTATGGCGACGCCCCACGCCGCGATCATGGCAAGCGCGTGCTCACTGGTCACAGAACCCTTAGCCAGCCGCCCTCGCCAAGTGGCGACAACGTCATCGCCGGGGCTCGGCGGCGGCTTGGTCTCCGACCGCTTGCGGTGCCACCGGAAGAAATGGCGCAGCGCCAGAAGGCCAGTCTCGGTGCCCATCAGCACAGGCACGCCGAGCGCGCGAAGCCGCGCGGCTTCGACGCGGTCGATCGTGCTGTGCAGGTTGCCGAGCAGCGCGCACGGCTTGTCGCTCGACTGGTGCAGCGCCGCCATCGCGTTGGCGGAGTCATAGAGAATGCGGCGATCGGGCACCATGTTGGTGGCGATGATGACGGCGCCGACTTGCGGATCCTCGGCCAGGATCGGCGCGATCTGGGGCAGCACCTCGAACCCGCGCTCGCCCCAATAGTCGACCGGGTTCTCCGGCTCCAGGCCGGGATCCAGCACCGCTTCCAAACGCGCGCGCGTCGGCGCCTCGAGTTCGGCCAGTTCGACACCGATATCGGCGGCAAGGTCAACGATCAATTGGCGCTCACCGCCGCTGTCGGTTTGAACGCCCAGTTGACAGGTTGCCGGCGCGCGACCACAGGTCATCATCTCGAGTGTGTCCAGCATCTCGTCTAGATTACGCACCCGGATCAGATTGTGGCGGCGGAAGACAGCGTCATAGGCGGCGTCCGAACCCGACAGCGCGCCGCTGTGGGAAAACGCGAACGCCTGGGACTTCTCCGTGCGGCCAAGCTTGAGCACGACGACCGGCAGGCCCTTGTCGTCGGCCCGCTCGACCGCCGCGATGAAGTTCTCGGGATCGCGTACTGCTTCCATGACGCAGGCAATCGCTTTGACGTCCGGCTCACCGCAAAGATGGTGGATGTAGTCGGCCATGGTCGTCGCGACCTCGTTGCCGACAGAGACACCGAACGCAAAGCCCGCCTGGCGCTGGCTGGCACCGACTCCCGACCAGGTCGAGCCGCTATGGGATAGAAGCGCGACCGATCCCGGCTCGTCATTGCCCGCCAAGTGCGTCATCGAGAGCCAGACGTCATCGAGGGCGTTGAAGAGGCCCATGCAGTTGGCGCCGCATACGGCCATGCCGGCCTCGCGTGCGATCGCCGCGACACGGTCTCTCAGCGGCGGATCACCGGGCGGGTCCTCATAAAGGCGGCCTAAGAGCACCGCCGCCTTGACGCCAGCTTCGGCAGCCTCGGTCATCGCCGCCTCGATCCGGTTGTCGCCGACGGCCATGACGGCGCAATCGGCGGGCTGCGGCAGATCGTCGAACCGGGGCACGCAAGGGTGCCCGACGGCGGTGTCGTTGGTGGGGTGGATGCCGAAGAGCTGGCCGGTGAACCGTGGACCCGCGCCATGGGTCATAACGGCCCGGCCGACGGCGCCTTCGCGCGTCGAAGCGCCCACCACGGCGATCGTGCGTGGGCGAAGCAAGGCGTTCATCGCCTCTTGTGATACGGTCATGGAACTGGGCACCAGGAATTGGGTGGCGCATCGAAGCCCAGGCGCAAACGGACGTCAAGCAGGGGAGTGGGGTTCCGGCGTGACCGACACTCGTTTTTGATTGCTACGTCGATCGGCAAATCTGGATGCGATCATTCAGCGCGTCCTGACGGTGCTGCCAGAGCTCTACGCCGTGGCCGAGGGGTGCGGCTGCTGTTATGCCAGCGGTTGCGGACGTGGTGCGATAGGTTGGAGAGAAGAGGATCTGCTTGAATGACGTATGTTTTGTATGGGCACCGACGGTCGGGGTCTCTGACTGTGGAGATGGCGCTAGCGGAAATCGGTGTTGACTATGAGGTTCGCGATATTGATCTCGAGTCTAACGCCCAGCGCGACGAGAGCTATGCGTCCATCAATCCCCAGCAAAAGATCCCTGCCCTCGTCACACCAGCCGGCGAGACGCTGACGGAGTCCGTCGCCATTCTTCTGACGCTTGATGAGCGTCACCCGGAAGCGGCGCTGCTGCCGAAGGACGAAACCGACAGGGCTCTTGCGTTGCGTTGGTTGTTGTTCATTGCGACCGAGATCTACCCGATCGTCGAGATCAATGACTATCCCGAGCGGTTCTCTCCAACCGAGGAAACTGCGGCTGGGGTGCGCGACATCGCGCGCTCCATATGGCGGCGGCGTTGGCTGCTCGTCGAAAACGAGACGGCGGGAACCCCATACTTCCTGCAGTCCGGTTTCTGTCTCACCGACATCTACATTGCGGTCGTTAGCCGCTGGGCGCAGCAAGATAGCTGGCGTGTTGAGCATTTGCCCAAGATTGAGCAGCTCACGGCCGCGGTCGCCGCAAGGCCAACGACGGCGCCTGTATGGTCCCGGCATCGACCGGATGAGATACCGGATCGCTTCGGCTAGGTGGTGCGGATCAGCCACGCGACCAAACGATCAGATTTGGCGGGACCGCGTCGGCTTCCTCTTGTGATACGGTCCTGGACCTGGGCGCCACAGAGTGGATGGCGCTTCGAAGCCCGGGCGCCATCCCGGATCAAGCAGGCGAATGGGATTCCGGGATGACCGGCACGCTTTTTTTGATCGGCACGCCGATCGGCAATCTCGACGATATCAGCCAGCGCGTCTTGACGACGCTGGGTGATCTCGATGCGTTAGCGTGCGAAGACACAAGGCGCACCCGCAAGATCTATGAGCACTTCCAGCTCTCAAGTCCCAAGACGATCTTCGCCTGCCACGACCACAACGAGGAGCTGGCGGTCAAACGCATCGCCGGGCTGTTGCGCGACGGGCGCAAGGTCGGCCTTGTGACCGACGCCGGCATGCCCGGCATCAGCGACCCCGGTTTCCGCGCGGTGCAGATGGCGCTGGAGGACGACCACGCCATCGAGGTCATACCCGGACCGAGCGCGGTCGAGACTGCGCTTGCTGTTTCAGGCCTCTCGGCCGCCAGCTTCACGTTCAAGGGTTTCCCACCGAAGAAGTCAGGCAAGCGGCGTAACTTCCTGGCCGCCGACGCGGCCATGCCGCACACCATCGTCCTGTTTGAATCGCCGCACCGCACCGGCGGGCTCCTGGTCGACGCGCTCGCCGCGCTGGGCGACCGGCGGGCTGCCGTCTGCATCGAGCTCACCAAGATGTTCGAGGAGGTCGCGCGCGGCTGGATCTCCGAGCTCGCCGAACGGTTTGCCGAGGAGACGCCGCGAGGCGAAGTCACGATCGTCATCGCCGGTAACAACCCGAAGTTCATACGGCCTGAGCCCGAGACCGCATGAAGACGCTTCAGACGCGACGTGGCGCGCTCAAGCTGCCGGCATTTCTGCCCGACGGCACGCGCGCGGTGGTGCGCGGTCTGGACGGCGATGATCTGACCGCCTGCGGCATCGACGCGATCATGGTGAACGCCCTGCACCTCTCCACCAATCCCGGCACCTCGACGGTGGAGGCGGTTGGCGGCATTCACCGCTTTATGGATTGGGACGGCATCGTCGCGTCGGACTCCGGCGGTTTCCAAGCGTGGTCGCTCGCCCACGCCAACGCGAAGCTGGGCAGCGTGACCGACAAAGGCTTCGTCTACCGCCACGAAAAAAAGGGTGCGAAGAACCTGCTGACGCCGGAGAAGTGCATCCGCCATCAGATCGAACTGGGCACCGACATCGTCTTCTGCCTCGACCAATGCACCCATCCCGACGACAGCCCGGAGGTGCAGAAGGCCAGCGTCGCGCGCACGCTTACCTGGGCCAAACGCTGCCGCGACGAGTTCACCGCACGCGTCGGCGAACCCGGCGGTCCGGTCAACGACCGGCCCCTGCTGTTCGCTGTCGTCCAGGGCGGCAACGATCCGGACCTGCGCAAACGCTGCGCAAACGAGCTGGCGGAGATGGGCTTCGACGGTTTCGGTTTCGGCGGCTGGCCGATCGCCGAGGACGGCGGGTTGACCGACATGGTTGCCCGTGTCGCGGAGCTGCTGCCGCCCGAGGTACCCAAGCATGCGCTGGGCATCGGAAAACCCGACAACCTGGTAGCCGCGTGGCGGGCGGGCTATCAGCTCTTCGACTGCGCCATCGCAACCAGAGACGCCCGCCGGCGCCGCCTCTATGTGACTTCAGACTTAGATACTATCTATTTGAACAAAAAGGATTTTTACTCGTTTCTTTACGTGGAAGATGAAGAGCATGCCCGCGATGACACGGCGCTTGATCCCACCCTTGATTCGGGCGGCCCCTCACGCGCCTATCTCCATCACCTGTTCAAGATCAAGGATAGCGCGGCAGAGCGATTGGCGACCAAGCAGAACCTCCGTTTTTATGCGGCCATGATTGAACGTTTGCGCCAAACGGCGTCCAATCCATGATTGCCGAACCTCGTCAGGCGGTCATCACTGACCTCCGCAAAAGTGCCAAGTACGCCACCCTATGCGAGCCAACCCTCGAACGGATCGCCGTCTGGGCGATTGCCCGTCACCCGCGTCCGAAAGACGCGGCTAAGGCCGCCAAACGCAAGCTGCATCAAGTGTTTGGCGCCTACCTTGACCCCGGCGCCGTCGCCTTGGCGGAGCGGGCCGTGGATGAGCTGGGTGACAGTCCGGACAAGGCCGCCCTCGCCCAGGCAGCCGATGCCATCCTGCGCCACCACGCGTCCAGCAAGGAGCGCCTCGCCGGCCTGGGCAGCTTCTACAGGGCGCTCTGGCAAGTCACCGGAGCGCCCGCCAGCGTGCTCGACATTGCCTGTGGCTTCTCGCCCTTTGCCCTGCCGATGATGGGCCTGCCGGCCGAATGCCGTTATGACGCCATTGATATCGACACCCGTCTGATGGCCGTCGCCGAGCGATTTCGCGCCCTCTACGGGCAGCCTGGCCGTATCGAGGCAGGCGACGTCCTGGTCGACCCACCGGAAAAAGACGCCGATGTCGCGTTGGTTCTGAAGACCCTGCCCTGCCTGGATCAGCAGGAAACCGGCGCCGGCGCTCGCCTTTTGCGACAGATCAAGGCGCGAACCATCGTCGTCACCTATCCTGTGCGCTCCCTTGGCGGACGCGACAAGAATATGGCGGCGACCTATCGCGACAGCTTCGCCAAGGTGACGGCTGGCCTGGGTCGGCGGGTCGATGAGATCGAGGGCGAAGACGAGCTGGTCTTCGTGCTGACACAATTATGATGACGAATTCCGTGGAGAATTTGGCGGTTTCGCGCCATTGTTGAGACAATAACGACATGAACAAGAGGAGGCGCATGATGCGCGCATTGGCGTTTGCCGCCGTTCTTGCACCGTCACTTGCCTTTGCCGGCCTCTCCGGCCCGGCCACCGTGGTCGACGGTGATACCCTGGGCCTCAACGGCGAGGAGATCTCGCTTTACGGCATCGACGCGTTGGAGATCACCCAGTCCTGCTCGGTCGACGACGAAGCCTGGTTCTGCGGCTGGGACGCCGCCGACCGGCTGGAAGAAATCATCGGGGGACGCGACGTCAGTTGCGAGCCGATGGGAACCGGCACCGAGGGCGAATCGCTCTATCGCTGCATGGCCGGCGAGGACGACTTGGCCGGCTTGATGCTGGACGAAGGTCTGGCCATTACCGCCGCCGATACCGATGACGATTACGTCGTTCGCGAAACCGCGGCGTCGGAAGCGGGCACCGGCATCTGGGCCGGCACGTTCGTCGAGCCACAGGTCTATCGCGACGGCGGCGGCTGCGGTTGCTCGGCACGCAAGAAGGCCATGCAGGAAACCGCGGCCTACATGAAAGAGCAGCGCGAGACCGAGGCCGAGGAAACCGAAGCCTCCAATTGACGCTTTAGCGTCAGACCTGTTCGAGCAGCGCGGCGATACCCTGGCCGACGCCGATGCACATGGTGACGGCAGCGTAACGTTCGTTGCGCCGACGCATTTCATAGGTCGCCGTCGCGGCAAGACGGATACCGCTTGCGCCCAGCGGATGGCCGTAGGCGATCGCCCCGCCATTGGGATTGACGTGTTCGGCATCGTCAGCGAGCCCGAGATCTCGTGTCACCGCCAGAACCTGAGCGGCGAACGCTTCGTTCAGCTCGATGACGCCGACATCGCCGAGCGCCACGCCGTGGCGATCCAGCAGTTTGCGCATTGCCGGTGCCGGGCCGATGCCCATGATGCGCGGCGCCACGCCGGCGGTCGCCGCGCCGGCAATGCGGGCCAGCGGTTCCAGTCCGTGTGCCGCCAGCGCGTTTTCCGACGCGATCAGCATCGCGCCCGCGCCATCGTTGACGCCCGATGCGTTACCGGCCGTCACCGTGCCGCCATCGCGAAACGGCGCCGGTAGACGTGCGAGCTTATCGAGGTCTGTATCGCCGCGCGGGTGCTCGTCGGTATTGACGACGATCGCGTCGCGCTTGCGCTGGGGCACCTCAACCGGGACCAGTTCGTCATCCAGCAGGCCACCGGCCATGGCCTTGGCCGCGCGTTGTTGGCTGCGCCAGGCATAGGCGTCCTGATCCTGGCGGCTGATCTGCCGCTCCTCGGCCAGGTTCTCCGCCGTCTCGGGCATGGCATCGACGCCGAACTGCTTTTTCATCAGCGGATTGACGAAACGCCAGCCGATTGTCGTGTCGTAGATCTCGGCCTTGCGCGAGAACGCCTGGTCGGCCTTGGGCATGACGAACGGCGCGCGCGACATGCTCTCAACCCCGCCGGCGATGACAAGATCCGCCTCGCCGGTACGAACCAAACGGGCGGCCTGCGCCATCGCTTCGAGGCCGGACCCGCACAAGCGGTTAACCGTGACGCCTGAGACCGTCTCCGGGAGACCGGCAAGCAGCGATGCCATGCGCGCGACATTGCGGTTGTCTTCGCCGGCCTGGTTGACGTTGCCGTAGATAACGTCGTCGACCGCCGACCAGTCGACCTTGGGATGACGCGCCATCAATGCCTTGAGCGGTACGACGGCCAGATCGTCGGCACGTACTGACGACAACGCGCCACCGAAGCGCCCGAACGGTGTGCGCACGGCATCACAGATAAACGCCTCTGGCATCGGCACCCTCACCACTATGAGATGACGTAGTCAGCCGTTATGGGATATGCCTCGCCAGAGCACAAGCCGGAGGATGAGAGTTTGCAAGACAAGACGGTGTTCGTGACGGGTGGCGCGCAAGGTATCGGCAGAGCCATCACCGTGGGCTGCCTGGCGCAAGGCGCGCGGGTTGCCGTGCTGGATATTGACGACGAAGCGCTTCGGGCACTCGGCGAGGAAACCGATGCCGGCGACCGTCTGCTGGGCATGACCGGCGCCAACCACGACGAGGCGCGCGTCGCCGAGACGATCGACCAGACGATGAAACACTTCGGACGTCTCGACGGCCTCGTCAACAACGCCGCGATCAGCCGCAACCGACCGGTCACCGAGCTCAGCCTGGCCGATTGGCAGGATGTCATCGCGACCAACCTGACCGGCGCCTTCATCTGCGCCAAACATGCCGCGCCTCACCTGCGCTTGGCGAAAGGCGCCATGGTCAACCTCGCCTCGACTCGCGCGTTCATGTCGGAGGCCGACACCGAAGCCTATTCCGCATCGAAGGGCGGCGTCTTTGGCCTGACCCATGCGCTCGCAGCGAGCCTGGCGCCGGACGTGCGCGTCAATTGCATCAGCCCCGGCTGGATCGCGACACAAGCCTGGCAAAAACCGACCAAGCGTAGCGAGCCCGACCTGGCGCGCGAGGACCACGACCAGCATTGGAGCGGCCGGGTCGGCGAACCCCAGGACATTGCCGGCATGGCGCTTTACCTGTTGTCGGATGCCGCCGGTTTCATCACCGGCTCCAATATCACGATCGACGGCGGCATGACTCGGAAGATGATCTACGTTTAGGTCGTCTCCGTTGAGCGCAAGAACCGGGTGGCGACCAATCGGATTCAACGTTAGCTCAAACACCTCAAACAGTATCCGGAGGTGTTATGACCATTCGATTTGAAGCCTTGCCCACCGAAGCCGTCAGACTTCTGCAAAACGGCGGAACGGACGCCTATGGCCATGCACCCGACCGCCGCCTGTCCGACGGTGTCGGCGTTCCCTGTCGCCATTGCCTGCGGAACATTGAAGCGGGTGACCGGTATCTCGTCATGGCTTACCGCCCTTTCGAATCGCTTCAGCCCTACGCTGAGACCGGGCCGATCTTTCTGCATGCCGAACCCTGCGCACGCGCCCAACCCAGCGATGCGCCGCCACCAATCCTGTCCAGCCCCAACTACATCGTGCGGGGTTACGATGCGGATGAGGAGATCATGTATGGCACGGGTACGGTCGTACCGACCGACGGCATCGCCGCGCGGGCGGAAGAGCTGCTAACCAACGACGAGGTCGCTTTCGTCCATGTGCGGTCGGCAAGCAATAACTGTTTCCAGTGCCGCATCGATCGCGGATGACAGCAATCCTGGTGCTATCTGATGTGCGACGCGCCGTTGATGTCGACGGTCGTGCCGGTCGCGTGCGACGCCAGTCCGCTGGCCAGGAACGCAATGGTGTTGCCGACATCCTCCGCCGGTGCGATGGCACCCAGCGGCACGTCCTTGATCATGTCGTCCATGCCGTCCTGCTCGATGATGTCGTCGACCATGTCGGTCGCGACAAAACCCGGCGCCACCGTATAGGCGAGCACGTCCCAGTGGGCGCACTTGCGCGCGATCGATCGGGTGAGCGCGACAAGACCGCCTTTGGACGCCGCGTAGTTCATGCGGTCATAGTCATCGCCACGGAACGCCGCCCGGCTCGCGACGTTGACGATGGTGCCGCCACCGCGCGTTCGAAAATGGCTGACGGCGTGACGGCATAGCTGGGCTGCCGCCGTCAGGTTGACCCGCAATGTGCGGTCCCACGACGCCAGGAAGGCATCGAGGTCGCCGTCCGGATCGGCGGGTTCGTAGATGCCGGCATTGTTGACCAGCACATCGATGTGACCCTGCCAGGCGAGCGCTTCGGACCAGATCGCCTCCGTCGCCGCCGGGTCCGCCAAATCGCCCTGGACGAGATGGGTCGACCCGTTCCCAAACTCTGCCGCCAGCGCGGCAGCGGCTTCGCGATTGCGGACGTAATGAATGACGACGCGGGCGCCGGCGCCCGCCCTCGCACGCACGGTGGCGGCACCAATGCCCCGCGCGCCGCCGGTCACCAGGACGACCTTGCCGTCAAACGCAATCATGACGAACCTCCATAGCGGCGACACAAGAATTCGAACACGGCCCGTGCGCCCTGGACGTCGGCGCCCTTTGGCCTGCCCGGGCGATCGCTCAGGTTCCAGCAGAGCGTGTCGATATGAAGCCACGGCACCTCGGTGCCGACAAACGTCTCAAGAAACAGCGCTGCTTGAATGTGATCGGCGAAGGGCCACCCCGCGATCGTGTTGGTATCGGCAATGCTACTTGCCATCTTCTCGCGGTAGTCGCCCCAGATCGGGATCGGCCACATGCCGTCGCCGATCTCGTGCGACAGATCGATGATACCGTCCGAGATCGTCTCGTCGTTGGCAAAGAGCGCCGGCAGGTCGGGACCAAGGGCGACACGCGCCGCCCCCGTCAGCGTCGCCATGTCGATCACCAGGTCCGGTGTCTCTTCGGACGCGGCAGCCAACGCGTCGGCCAGGATGACGCGGCCTTCAGCATCGGTATCGCCGATCTCGATGGCCGTGCCCTTGCGCGTCCTGATGACATCCATCGGACGATAGGCGTTGCCATCCACCGCGTTATCGACCGCGGGAATCAGAACGCGCAGATGCACATCGAGCCCCTCGCCCATCACCATGCGCGCTACCGCCAGGACCGCGGCGGCCCCACCCATATCCTTCTTCATGCGCAGCATGCCCGCGGCGGTCTTCAAGTTCAGACCGCCGGTGTCGATACACACACCCTTGCCGACCAGCGTCACCGCCGGCGCGCCGGCCCTGCCCCACGTCACGTCGATGAGCCGTGGCGGCCGGCTGCTGGCCCGCCCGACCGCATGGATCGCCGGGTAGTTGGCATCCAGCAGCGCGTCACCCTCGATAACACGGAAAGTCGCATTGAAGACCGCCGCCATGTCGGCGGCAGCAGCGGCCACGTCGCCGGGGCCCATGTCTTCGGCCGGCGTGTTGATGAGATCACGCGCCATCCAGACCGCTTCGGCGATCCGTTCGGCGCGGTCGATCGCATCAGCCTCCGGCAGCACCAGGCGCGCGGCGTCACGTGGCGCTTGGCGATAGCGTGCAAAACGATAAGCACCGAGCGCCCAGCCCAGATAGAACGATGCGCCTTGCGACGGCGCCGGCGCAAGGCGGTAGTCACCCGGCGGCAACGCGTGCGCGAGACTACCGGTGGTCCAGACATTCGGTGTCTCACCCAGACCAGCCACGACCCCTTCCAGCCCGCCCTGTATGCCGGGCAGCCCGCACCACGCACCGGCCTTGGCGTCAAAACCCATATCCTTGACCCAGGTCGACAAACGCGCCGGTTGCGCGTCCAACCAACTGGTCAGGTCGCCTGTGCCAACCAGATGGATCGGCAGCGCGTCGGGCGTATCGGCGGCGAAACAAGACAGCATGATGGACTATCGCCCGTAGCGTTCTTCCAACATGGCGAACAAGCCGCGCACGGCCATCGGCTCACCGCCTGCCGGACGGCCGGGCCGGCCGCTGAGGTTCCATCCCATGATGTCGAAGTGCGCCCACGGGATCCCGTCATCGACAAAGTGCTGCAGGAACAGCGCCGCGGTGATAGCGCCCGCGCCTGGGCCTGAGCCCGCGTTGTTGATGTCGGCGACGTCGCCTTTGATCATCTTCTGATAGGGCTGCCAGAGCGGCAAGCGCCAGGCGGGATCCATGTGGTCGGCGCCAGCTCTGCGGATGGTGTCGGCTAGGTCGTCGTCATTGCAGAAAAAAGCCGGCAGGTCGGGACCAAGTGCGACACGCGCGGCACCGGTGAGCGTCGCCATATCGATCAGCAGATCGGGCTTCTCGGTCGATGCTTCGGCCAGCGCGTCGCACATGATGACGCGACCTTCCGCGTCGGTGTTGCCGATTTCGATGGTGATGCCCTTGCGCGTCGTGATGACATCAAGCGGGCGGTAGGCGTTGCCCGCGACACTGTTCTCGACGGCCGGCACCAAGACCCGTAACCGCACCTTCAGGCCTAGCCGCATGATCATGCCGGCCAGAGCGAGCACACTGGCGCTGCCGCCCATATCCTTCTTCATGAGCTTCATGCCGCTAGCCGGCTTCAGGTCCAGGCCGCCTGAATCAAAACACACGCCCTTGCCGACCAGGGTCAGCTTGGGTGCAGCTTTGTCGCCCCAACGAATGTCGATGAGGCGCGGGGGCCGATGGCTTGCCCGGCCGACTGTGTGGATCGACGGGTAGTTGTGGGTCAGCAACTCGTCGCCGACCGTAATCTCGCACGTCGCGCCGCAGCGATCGGCGAGCCCCTCCGCCGCCTCGGCAAGTTCCTCCGGCCCCATGTCTTCCGCCGGTGTGTTGATGAGGTCGCGACCCAAACAGAGGCTCTCGGCCATGGCGGTCACCCGTTCTTCGCTGGCTTCACCGGGGATCGTCAGTCTCGCACACGGCTCGGCGTCGCGGTAGCGCGTGAAACGGTAGCTGCCCAGCGCCCAACCGAGCGCCAGATCGTTCGCCTCGCTGGAGCCGAGCGCACCGTCGACGTCGTAGACCAGGTTCGCCGGCAGCGCGCCCGGCAGGCTCCCGAGAGAAAAGACATTGCTGCCGCCGCCCACGCCGACCAGCACCTGTTCGACATCACCGCTGGCCGACGGGATCAAGAGATGGGTGTGTTCCTTGGCTTCAAACTTGTTGGCGCGGACCCACGCGGCATCGCGCGCGGAGGCAGCCTCCAGCCACTCCCCCAACCGCTCCGGCGTCAGGAGAATGAGTGGGACAACCTCGTCCCCGGCTGCGGCAAAGCAGTCCATCAAGAACCTCGTCGATCATTAGAGGCCGGAGACTAGAGCATGTTTGACCGCCATTACATCAATCATGCGGCTTTGATCTAGACAGGAACGTCCATGTGATCGAGCGGCAGCGCGGTCGAGTACTTCACCTGCTTCAACGCGAAACTGGATCTAATGTTAGAGACACCCGGCGCCTTCGAGAGATGATCCAGCACGAAGCTGCGATAGGCGTTGAGATCGGGTACGACGATGCGCAGCAGATAATCGTGATCGCCGGTCATCAGATAACACTCGACGACCTCAGGCCTGGCGCGCACGGCTTCCTCGAAAGCCTCGAGCAGAGCCTCAATCTGACGTTCCAGCGAGACCTGGGCAAACACGCTGACGCCGATGCCGACCTCGGACGGCTCCAGAAGCGCGACGTATTGGCGGATGACGCCCGCTTTCTCCAGTTCGCGCACCCGCCGCAGGCAGGGCGACGGCGACAAGCCGACCTGGCTGGCCAGCTCCACGTTTGTCGCACGGCCATCGTGCTGCAGGTTCTCCAGAATTCTGCGATCGAACCGGTCCATGGCGAATCCTTGCTCTATTCTACGCTCATACGGCATCTTATTGCGCAGTTTGTGGATTGAACAGGTTTCTTCGCACTGACGTGCCGGATTGCCGCCTCTAGGATGGCGTCCACGCTATCGCAAACCCGACGAGGCACGCCATGAGCGTCACGCCCATTCGCGCTGGTATTGTCCCACCCTCGACCGCGCTTGATGCCGATGAACTGGCATGCCTTAGCGCTCTTGAGCGGAAAATCCTGTGGCTGGCGAGTTGGATGATCCACAACGCCAACCACCTGCGCCCCAAGCGCGATGGCCTGAAGGTCGGCGGTCACCAGGCGTCCTGCGCCTCGATGGTCCAGATCATGACCGCGCTCTATTTCCACGTCCTGAAGCCGGAGGACCGCGTCGCGGTCAAGCCCCATGCGAGCCCGGTGTTCCACGCGATCCAGTATCTGCTGGGTCACCAGGAACGCGAGCCCTTGGAAAAGTTCCGCGCGCTCGGTGGCGTGCAGGCCTATCCCTCGCGCACCAAGGACAACGACGACGTCGACTTCTCGACCGGCTCGGTCGGGCTGGGTGTCGCTATGACCTCGTTCTCGGCGCTGGTCCAGGACTACCTGGCGATGAAGGAGATGCTGCCCAAGGGTGTCGAACCGGGCCGCATGATCGCGCTCGTTGGCGATGCGGAACTCGACGAAGGCAATATCTACGAGGCGCTGCTGGAAAGCTGGAAACACCAGATCCGCAACGTCTGGTGGATCATCGACTATAACCGCCAGAGCCTGGACAGCGTCGTCTCCGACGAGCTCTTTGGCCGCATCGAAGGGTTCTTCGAGGCCGTCGGCTGGGAAATCACGATCCTGAAGTACGGCAAGAAGCAGGAAGCGGCCTTCGCCCAGCCCGGCGGCGAGGCGTTGAGGGACTGGATCGCCGACTGCCCAAACGATCTCTATTCAGCGCTCTGCTTCAAGGGCGGCGCGGCCTGGCGCGAGCACCTGAACGACGTCTTCAAGCCGAAGACGGCGACCGCCAAGCTGATTGCCCAGTACGACGATGAAGGGCTGCATGCCCTGATGACGAACCTGGCCGGCCACGACCTGGAGACGCTGATCGAGGCCTTCGACGCGGTCGACGACGACAGGCCGCGCTGTTTTCTGGCCTACACCATCAAGGGCAACGGCCTGCCGCTGGCCGGCCACAAGGACAATCACGCGGGCCTTATGAGTCCGGAGCAGATGGAGAGCTTCCGGACCCAGATGGCTGTGCCGGAAGGCGAGGAATGGGACCGTTTCGCCGGCTTGGACATCGATGGCAATGAGCTCCAGGCGTTTCTGGACGAGGTCGCGTTCGCCAAGGCCTTTCCGCGCCGTCACGACGCGCCGACGATTGCGATCCCCGAGGAACTCGTGGTCGGCGGCGGCAGCTCCAGCATGTCGACCCAGGAGGCGTTCGGCCGGATACTCAACGAGATCGCCCGCGACGAGGACGAATTGGCGCGCCACATCGTGACGACCTCGCCTGATGTCACGGTCTCGACCAACCTGGGGCCCTGGGTCAACCGGCGCCATCTGTTCGACCGGCGCGACCGGGACGACGTATTCCGTAAGGAAAACGTCATGTCGGCCCAGACCTGGACGAAATCCCAGAAAGGTCAGCATATCGAGTTGGGCATCGCCGAGAACAACCTGTTCATTCTGCTGGCCTCGCTGGGTCTGTCGCACAGTCTGTTCGGCACCCGCCTCCTGCCGGTCGGTACGCTCTACGACCCCTTCATCGCCCGTGGTCTCGATGCGTTGAACTATGCGTGTTACCAGGACGCACGCTTCATGCTGGTGGCCACACCGTCGGGCATCAGCCTATCGCCGGAGGGCGGCGCGCATCAGTCGGTCATGACGCCCCTGATTGGCATCGGGCAGCCTGGCCTCTCTTCCTTTGAGCCGGCGTTTGCCGACGAACTGGCCGTTATGATGCGCTGGGGATTCGTCCACATGCAGGAGGCGGACGGCGGCTCGGTTTACCTGCGGCTGTCAACCCGTCCGATCGAACAGATAGCGCGGGAGATGACCGGTCGGCTGGCGGCCGACATCCTGGCCGGCGGCTATTGGCTGGTCGAACCGGCCCCGGATACGGAAATCGCCGTCGTGTGCTCTGGCGCGGTGACACCCGAAGCACTCGCCGCGGTCGAGGCGCTGCGCGAAGACATCCCCGGTGTCGGCCTCTTGGCCGTGACCTCGGCGGATCGCCTGATGGCCGAATGGCACGGTGCGCGGCGCCAGCGGCGCGCCGGCCACAATCCCGGCGTCAGCCATGTCGAGACCCTGCTTTCGCGCCTGCCCGCCCATGCCGGCCTGATCACGGTCCTGGATGGCCATCCCGCGACGCTGTCGTGGATGGCCGGCGTCGGCCGCCACAAGACCCAGTCCCTTGGCGTCGAGACCTTCGGTCAGTCGGCGGATATCATCGACCTCTACCGGGTCGCCGGCATCGACACCGATGCCATCGTGGACGCCGCCGCCAGACTCTGCCTGACCGCCTGATACCCCGGAATACCGGGCGAGTTATCCCCGCCCGGCCCTGGCGCCCGCCGCCTCATGGTGTAACGTTTCCGTCTCATTCGACAGCGGGGGGAGCACCATGGCGCGCAGTGACTTGTGTTACATGTCGGCGACGGAGGCGATCAGTCTGTTCAAGCGCCGATGGCTGTCACCGGTCGAGCTGATGGAAGCGGTCATCAAGCAGACCGACAAGGTCAATCACAAGGTCAATTCCTTGACCGAAACACACTTCGAGCAGGCGCTTGAGAAGGCCAAGGAAGCCGAAACGAAGTACCGCAAGCGCGAGAAGGTCGGCCCCCTTGAAGGCATTCCGCTTGCCGTCAAGGACGAGGCGGAGATCGAGGGCTACATCTCCAGCAGCGGCAGCCTGCCGCTGAAAGACAACGTCGCGGAGACCACCTCTTATTGTGTCGAACGCAGCTTCGATGCGGGCGCCATCATGCATGTGCGCACAACCACGCCGGAGTTCTCCTGCGCCGGTATCTGCCACACCAAACTATGGGGCGTCACCGGCAACCCGTGGAACACGGCCTATACGCCGGGCGGCTCGTCGGGCGGAACCGGCGCGACGCTGGCCGCCGGCATGGCGACGATCGGAACCGGATCCGACATCGCCGGTTCGATCCGTATTCCCGCGTCGGCATCCGGCGTGGTCGGCTTCAAGCCGCCCTATGGCCGCAACCCGCAGGGCCGCATTTTCAACCTGGACTTTTACTGTCACGAAGGACCGATGGCGCGTTCCGTCGCCGATTGCGCGCTGCTGCAGAACGCCATGTCCGGACCGCACCCCCGCGACATCGCGACGGTCAGGCCGAAACTGAACCTGCCGACCGAGTACAAGTCGGTGAAGGGCATGAAAATCGCGTGGTCGATGGACCTCGGCTATTGCGAGGTCGACAAGGAGGTTCAGAAGAACACCAAGGAGGCGCTGAAGAAACTCTCCGATGCCGGCGCCATCGTCGAGGAAGTCGATATCGGCTGGACGTCCGACACCCTGACCGCGGCGATGAACTATCTGGGTCACTTGTTCGGCAACACCATTGCACCGATTGCGCGGCGCCACCGCAACGAGATGACGAACTATGCCCGGCAGTTCGCCGATTTCGGCAAGATGACGGACGGCGCCGACTACGTCGACTCCCTGGAAGTCGCGAGCGAGATGTATGAGACCTTCGGCCCGTTGATGGAGAACTACGACGTTTTTATCTGCCCGACGCTGGCGGCACCGTCGGTTCCCGCCGAGATGGACTCAACGCGCGATAAGGTGTTGATCAACGGCAAGGAGGTCGACCCCATGTTGGGCTGGGTCATGACCTATCCGTTCAACATCTTGAGCCGTTGCCCGGTCCTGAGCGTGCCCAGCGGACGCGCCAAGAACAATGTCCCGACCGGCGTCCAGATCGTCGGCCGTACCTATGACGATCGCAGCGTGTTCCGCGTCGGCCACGCGATCGAAGCCGCCGATCCCTGGTACACGTCGGCGAAACACAGGCCGAAACTCTGATCCCTCTCATGCGAAGAGCCCCGGCGCCTGACGGCACCGGGGCTCTTTTTCGTTGAGACGGCTGCGGCCGTTACTGCGTGGACGCCGCCAGATCCTGACCGGTCGAGCCAGTGGTCCGATGCGCGGTCAAAAGCGCCTGCGCCTCGGCCATTTCCTCAGGCGTCATGTACTCGGCCAGATGATCGCGGGCCTTGTTGCTGATCGCCAAGGTCTGCGAGGCCAGGTCGTAGTACATATAGGCCAGCGCGAAGTCCTGCGGCGCGCCATAGCCTGAGCCGTACATGAAGCCGGCATGGTACTGGGCTTCCGCATCGCCTTGCTCGGCAGCCAGCAGGAAGTACTCAAGAGCCCGCACGTGGTCACGCGAGATGACATCGCCTTCGCGGTAGAGCAACCCAACCTCGTACTGGGCCTGGGCATACCCCTGATCGGCCGCCATCACCATGAGTGAGACGGCACGGTCGATGTTCTGATCGATGCCGTGGCCTTCCAGATAAGCCTCGCCCAGCTCGAGCTGCGCCGGCGCGAAGTCGCGGTCGACCGCGTCGGCAAAGTAGGCGTTGGCTGTCGTCAGGTCGCGGTCAACGCCGACGCCGTTCTGGTAGAGCATGCCGATGTTGAACTGCGCAGCGGGATAACCTCTATCGGCCAGCGGCTGCCAGATGGCCAGCGCACCGTCGAAATCGCCCTGCTGATAGGCCGTCAGGCCCCGCTTGTATTCGGCATAATTGTCGTCGCCCGCCATGGCGGCCTGCCCGCCCAGCGTGGTGACGACGAAAAAAGCAATCGCCAAGGTGGGAACGAACTTCAGCAATTCTCGCAAAGGACCAACCTCCTTCAATGCACGTGTTGCGTTTCGTCCGGTTGCACTTCTTGCAGCGCCCTAGTGGGACCGGCCTGATGATGAATCATGCGCCAGACTTCGTCTTCCAACGAGAAGATGTTCGTGGCGACAAGCATGCCGTCACCGACTGTCTCGTAACAAATCACATATGCGCGTTTACCCTCCAAAAATACCCGCGCCCCGAGACACCTGACGGCGGGTGGACTGGCCAGGATCGCCTCCCAACTGTTCATGACGGCGACCCGGTCGACCAATGCCTGCCAGCCCGGGTGTATACACGAAACGTCGACTCTTGGCGACCATAGCGTCTCCATGGCCGCCACATCACCCGCCGCAAAGGCCCTGTAGAAGTCCAGATTGGCGGCCAGGACAGCGTCTTCGGCCGACGTCGTCATGTCGGCCTTAAGTCGTTGATAATGCTAGACAACGCGTCCAAACACGAACGCCCGAGCGCAGCGCAGCGCGCCGGCGACCAGCCGTGGTTCGGATCTGGGGTGATGGCGCTGTCCTTGAAGGGCTGTTCCAGGGTCATCGACAAGCAATCAAACCGATGGGCGACGTATTTTGACGCGATTGTCAGGTTGGCGCCATCGGCGGAAGGTCTGGGATAGCCGTGTTCGGTCTGAAAGTCCGGATTGGCCACCTTTAGTGCCTCGCAGAAGCGCTCGTTGAGAGCCAGCACGTGATCGGCCAACCCCGGGACGCCATAGGGCCCGACAACGAAGTTATAGGGCAGCGCCTCGTCGGCGTGGACATCCAGCATGAAGTCGACACCGGTCTCGATCATGCGTTCGCGCACGACGAAGACCTCCGGGCTGGTCTCCATCGAAGGCTCCTGCCACTCGCGGTTCAGGTTGGCGCCGGCAGCGTTGGTTCGCAGATTGCCGCGGAAACTGCCGTCCGGGTTCATGTTCGGCACGACGTGGAAGGTGGCCTCGCGCCGCAGCCCGGCCGCGATGCTATCACCGGGGTCGCATAACCGGTCCAGGAAACCCTCCATCCACCAGGACGCCTGGGTTTCGCCCGGATGTTGGCGGCCGATGATCCAGCACGGGCGCGGCCCCTCGCCGATCTCCAGATAATCGATCGGGCGCCCGTCGCAGGTCAGGCCCAGACTGGCCCGCCGCACGCCGTCGTGCGCCTGTACGTCAGCCAGGAAGTCGGCCTGGCGGGCCAGGCCATAGGGCGCGAAATAGGCGAACTCCACGACATCTACCGGCGCTGTGTGCTCGATCACCAGGGCTCCGTCCTGGTAGCGGGTATCGACCCGGATCCAGTTCCGGCGGTCGTGGCTGGCGACCGCGCGATAGTCCTCCCAGCCCTTGGCATAGCTCGCCTCGCCCGCGTTGGCGATGGTCAAGGTCAGCGGAACACCCTTGTTGGCGCCGACACGGAAATAGAACCACTGGCGAAACGGCGCGGCGGTATCGTCGCGTATGGCAAGCGTGGCGGCGCGATCGCTGGTCAGCTCGACGACCTCGATGTTGCCGCCGTCAAAACAACTGGTGATCCACATGAATAAAGACGTCCCGTCCCCGTTCGCGCGCACAGTAGGGGTGTGAGCCGGCCGAAAGCAACCGACTTGACGTGGACAGGCCACGCGACCTCGGCCAACATGAAGCCAACCCGCCGGGGGAGCGCACAGGCGGGACACACAAGGAGGACTTCAGATGACGTATTCATGGAGGAAACTCGCCTGCGCGAGCGCGGTCACGGCCGTCGCGTGGGCCGGAACGGCATGGGCCGAGGACACGATTACGCTGGGCTCGGCCATATCGCTGACCGGCAAGTACTCGACCAACGGCGAACATACCCAGCGCGGCTACGACCTTGCCGTCGACATGATCAACCAGAACGGCGGCGTCCAGGTCGGTGACACCACCTACATGCTGGAGATCATCTACTACGACGATGAATCGACGCCGGCCCGCGGCGCGCAACTGGCCGAACGGCTGATCAACCAGGACGGCGTTGAATTCATGCTTGGACCCTACAGTTCCGGTCTGACCAAGGCGATTGCGCCGGTGACCGAGCAGTACGGCATTCCCATGGTCGAGGCGAACGGCGCATCGATCTCGCTGTTCAAGGAAGGCTACCGCTACCTCTTCGCAGTGCTCTCGACCACCGAGCAGTACCTGGCAAGCGCCGTCGACCTGGCGGCACAGCTGGCCGAAGAGGAAGGCCGGACCGAACCGCTGCGGCTTGCCGCGGTCTTCGAAAACGACCCGTTCAGCCAAGACATCCGCGCCGGCGTGCTGGCCGACGCCGAAAGGCTGGGCATCGAGGTCATCATCGACGACAAGCTGCCGCCGGAACTAAACGACATGGCGCCGACACTTGCCGCGGTCAAACAGCTGAACCCGGACATCCTGGTCGTCTCCGGCCACGCCAAGGGCGCGGCGCTGGCGATCAAGCAGATCGAGGAGATGCGGGTCGACGTGCCGATGCTGGCGATCACCCATTGTGATTCCGCCGACATCATCGGCATCTATGGCGACGCGGCGGAGTACACGCTTTGCGCCAGTCAGTGGGCGCCGACGCTGACCTATTCCGACGACCTGTTCGGTTCGGCCGGCGACTTCGCCACGCTGTTCGAGGAAACCTATGGCTACGCACCGCCCTATCAGGCGGCGGAATCGGCGGCCGCCGTTCAGGTATTCGCCGACGCATTCGAGCGTGCCGGCAGCCTGGACAAGGACGCCGTTCGCGATGCCTTGTCGGAGACCGAGATGGAGACCTTTTACGGCAACATCAAGTTCGATGAGACCGGCAAGAACATCGCCAAGCCCATGGTGCTCTATCAGGTCCAGGACGGCGAGTATGTGGTCGTCGCCCCGACCGAGTGGGCCGCCTCGGAGGTTCGCCATCCGACGCCAGCCTGGTCGGACCGCCAGTAATCCACGCCAGACTGGGCATGCCGGACAGCCAATCAAGTGGTTGTCCGGCATGACCTGTTTGCCGCTGACATAGATCGGGATCTCGCTGCGGTATGTTGGACAACATCCAGCTTCTCTTCGACGCGCCTTTACTGACGACTCAGTTGCTGTTGGATGGCGTTCTGATCGGCGCCATCTTCGCGCTCGCCGCCTATGGCATGGCGCTGGTTTGGGGCGTCACCAACATCATCAACATCGTCCAGGGCGAGTTCGTCATGCTGGGCGGCTACGTGACCTACCAGTTGTATGTCTGGGGGGCGCACCCGTTCCTCGGCATTCCGGTTGCCGCCGCTGTGTTGTTCGTGGTCGGCTACCTCGCCTACCGCACGGTGATCTTTCGCGTCGCCAATCAGGATCTCTTCATCTCCCTGCTCGCGACCTTTGGCCTGTCCATCCTGTTCCAGCAATTGATGAACCAGATCTGGAGCGGCAACGTCCAGAGCGTCGATTCAGGGCTCGACACCTGGTACCTCTTTGACTTCACGGTGACCGTCGCCCAGGTAAAGGTGCTGGCGTTCGCCGTCTCCGCCGTGATCGCCGTGCTGCTGGTGATCTTCCTCAAGCGTTCGCGCCTAGGCCAGGCGATCCGCGCGACCGCCCAGAATCCCCAAGCCGCCCGTGTGCTGGGGATCGACACCGACCGGGTCTATGCCATGACCTATGCGATCAACGCGGCGCTGTGCGGCGCCGCCGGATCGCTGGTAGTGATGGCCTACACCATCCACCCCTATGCCGGCCTACCGTTCACCGTGCGCTCGTTCATGATCGTCGTGACCGCCGGTCTCGGAAACCTGCCCGGCGTCATTGCCGCAGGGTTGGGCTTGGGCGCGGCGGAGAACATCGCCAGTTTCGTCTTGGGCGCCGAACACCGGATCGCCTTTGTCTTCGGTCTGCTTGTCGTCATCCTGGTCGCGCGCAACGCCTGGCTCGGCCGGCACCGGAAGTACCTGAAATGACGGTCTCGCGGAATGCCTGGCTGATGGGCGCGATAGCGATTTTCGCCGCGCTCGCCCCGCTCGTCTTCCCGGATTACCGCACCCAGATCGCCATGCTGTGGGTCATGATCATCTTCGCCCAGACCTGGGACGTCATGGGCGGCCAGATGGGCTACAACAGCTTCGGTAACATCGTTTTCTTCGGCATCGGGATGTACACCAGCGCGGTCGTCCAACGCGACTGGGGGCTCGAGTACTTCATCGGTCTTGGAGTTGGCATGGCGCTTGGCAGTGTCATCGCCGTTGCCGCCGCCGCCATCATGGGGCTGCTTATCTTACGGATGCGCGGCCACTATTTCGCGATCGCGACGCTTGGCCTCGGCATCGCCGCTGGCGAGATCGCCAGCGGATGGGATTTTATCGGTGCCGGCTCCGGCATGGTCACGCCGCTCTATCCCGGCCACATTGACGGGCGGAACCTGTTCTTCGATTACCTGTTCTTCGCCATCGCCGCCATCACCTTCCTGTGCCTCAAGTGGCTCTACGGCACCCGCTTCGGCCTGACGATCAACGCCATCCGCGACAACGAGGATAAGGCGGAGGCGATGGGCTTGCGGACCGGCACATTCAAGGCGTTTGCCTGGTGCGTCAGCGCCGTGTTTTTGGGCCTGTGCGGCGGCGCGCTCGGCAACCTGCTCGGTTTCGTCGACCCGCGCGACGTCGCTTTCGCCGGACCGACCTTTGGCGTCTGGATGGTGCTGATGGCGATTCTGGGCGGCAAAGGCACGCTGTGGGGGCCGGTCCTGGGCGCCGTCGTCTTTCATGTTACCCAGGAGATCTTCTGGACCCACTTGTTGGGCTGGCAACGGGTCGCCCTTGGCCTCTTGATCGTCATTATCGTCGTCTTCTTCCCGCTCGGCATTCTGGGTTGGGCGCGCGAGCGTTGGCCGCACCGGTTCGGCCATCGGGTCGAGGCGTCATGAACGACCAGCTTGTCGTCGAGAACACGTCGAAGAACTTCGGCGGCGTGGTCGCCAACCAGGACATCTCCTTCAGCGTGCCCGAAGGCTCGATCGTCGGCCTGATCGGACCGAACGGGTCGGGCAAGACAACCCTGTTCAACTCGATCGTCGGCTACCATCCGATCGATGCTGGTTCAATCCGTTTCGAGGGCCAGGAGATCACCAAGCTTCGCGTGCCCCAGATCGCGCGTCTGGGCCTGATCCGCACGTTCCAACAGACTCGTGTCTTCACCAAGATGACGTGCATGCAGAACATGGCGATCAGCGACCGCGAGGGTGAAAGCGGCATCCTGCACCTGATGGCCAAGGTAAAGCCCGAGGTCGACGACCGGGCCGAGGCTCTGCTCGAGTTCTGCGGTCTCTATTCCAAACGCCATCTGATGGCGGGCGACCTCTCGTTCGGCCAGCAGAAGCTGCTGGAGTTCGCCATGGCACTGATGATCGAACCGAAGATGTTGCTGCTCGACGAGCCGACCGCCGGCATCAACCCGACGCTGATCAATGGCCTGATCGACCGGCTGAAGCACGCCAACCAGGATCTCGGCATCACCCTGCTGGTCATCGAGCACAACATGCGCGTCATTATGAATCTCGCCGGACACATCCACTGTCTGGCGCACGGCAAACTCTTGGCATCCGGACCGCCGGAGACGATCCGCGACGACCAGCGGGTGATTGATGCCTACCTGGGCGCCTCATGACCGGCGAGAAGCGCACGAGCGGCTATGGCCTCGGCGAAGTCGACACCGTCATGTCGGTTGATGCCGTTGAGGAAGCCGCGCGCGACATGGCCAGCGCCGGCCCAAGCCGTGGTGACCTCAGCGCCCTGGTAGACGGCGAAATCGCCATCGACATCAAGGACCTGAACGCCGGCTACGGCCGAATGGAGATCCTGCACCACGTCAACCTGATCGCCGGCAAGGGCCAGTCGCTGTGCCTGATCGGCCCAAACGGCGCCGGCAAGTCGACCATGCTGCACGCGATTTTCGGCTTCGCGGATGTCATGGGCGGCACGATCACGGTCGACGGAGCTGACATCACCCGCCTTAGCTCCAATGACAAGCTGAAGCGCGCCGGCGTTGCTTACATCCTGCAACACAACTCGGTCTTCCCCGACATGACCGTCGAAGAGAACCTGTTGATGGGCGGCTACCTGAAGGACAAGCCGGCGGAGGCGCGTCAGGCGGCGCAGCGCATCTTCGACAAATACGACCGGCTCGCCGAACGGCGTCATCAGCGCGCGGGTGTGCTGTCCGGTGGCGAGCGCCGGCTTTTGGAAATCTCGCGCTCGCTTATCATGGAGCCGGAGGTCCTTTTGGTCGACGAGCCGAGCATCGGCCTGGAGCCCCGCTACATCGACATGGTGTTCGAGATCCTGGCCGACCTTCAGCAGGTCGACGGCAAGACGATCTTGATGGTCGAACAGAATGCCAAGAAGGGGCTGGAGTTTGCCGACATCGGTTACGTTCTGGTATCCGGCCAGCTCGCCAAGGCCGGACGGGGTGCCGACCTGCTCGCCGACGAGGATGTCGGACGCCTGTTCCTGGGTGGTTAAAAAATCTGACAGATAACCCTTCGCAGGTCTTGGATAGGTCACAGGAGCCGAGTAGCCTGTCGCGCGCCGCGCCCCCCTCTGGCTCCAAGGATAGTCCGACAGCATGACCCAGACTCCGGCGACCAATGACATCAAGTTCATGGATCGCAACCCACCCGCTTTCAGCGAGGACGAGGCCAGAACCATGGCCCGCGACCTGTTCGGTTTGGAGGGCGCCTTTCGCTCCCTGGAAAGCGAGCGCGACCAGAACTTTCACATCACCGGCGACAAGGGCGACTATGTCCTCAAGATCGCCAATGCCGAGGAAGACCCCGGCGTCATCGATTTCCAGACCCAGGCGCTGCTGCACATCGAAGATCGTGACCCAGAGCTTGTCGTGCCGCGCGTCGTGAAGTCCCTTGACGGCAATGTGACAGAAACGGTCGCCGATGCCGACGGTATGGATCATCTGGTCCGCGTCGTCACGTTCCTGCCCGGTACTTTGCTGGAAGACTCAACGCTGGATCAGCCGCTGCTGCACGAGGTCGGCGCGACCGTCGCGCGCCTTGACCGCGCCTTGACCGGTTTCATGCATGCACATGCGGAAAACCCGCACCCCTGGGACATCATGCGCGCCGGTGACATGCGGCCCCACACCAAACACATCGACGACGCGACGGCACGCCGCAACATCGAAACCATCCTGGACCATTTCATCGACGATGTCGGCCCACGCATGCGCCGCCTGCGCCACCAGGTCGTGCACAACGACGCCACCCACAACAACGTTGTCGTCGATGGCACAGGCGAGAGCCGAACCATAGGCGTCATCGACTTCGGCGACATGGTCTTCGCGCCGCTTCTGTGCGAACTCGCCATGGCGGTCGATACGCTGATGCCCTATGTCGACGACCCCATCGGCGCCATGTGCGATGTCGCGGCCGGCTTCGATACGGTGATCACGTTGGAAGAAGACGAGGTCGACCTGCTGTTCGACGCGATCATGACCCGGTTTGCCGTGACATCGGTCATCATCGCATGGCGCCGCGCGGTCACACCAGAGCAGCCGGATTACCTGCGCGAGTACGAGGAGCCGGGGCAACGGCTGATCGCGAAGCTGTTGGATATCGGTGTCGATGCCGCACGCGCGCGCCTGCGCCATCACCTGCGGTTCCCGCCTTATTGTCCGCCCGAAGAAGACCCGACGCTCGACGACAACTTGGATGCGCTGCTTGCGCGCCGCTACGACGTGTTGGGCAAGCACCTGACGATCTTCTACGAACGCCCGGTCCATATGGTCAAAGGTCAGGGCCCGTGGCTGTTTGACGCCCGTGGCAAACGCTATGTCGATGCCTACAACAACGTGCCGATTGTTGGTCATGCCCATCCGCATGTCGTGCGCGCCCTGACGCGCCAGGCAAGGACGCTGAACACGCACACCCGCTATATCTACGAAAGCGTCATCGAGTATGCCGAGCGGCTCACCGCGACCCTGCCGGATCATCTGACCGCCTGCACCTTCGTCAACTCCGGCAGCGAGGCGAACGATATTGCCTGGCGCATGGCAACGATGGTCACCGGAAAGCGCGGCGCGATCATCATGTCCGACGCTTATCACGGCATCACCGAGGCGATTGCCCATCTGTCGCCGGAGGGCACAAAGGAAGAGCGCGCGCCGCACGTGCGCGAATTGATGGCGCCCGACACCTATCGCGGCCCCTACTTTGCTGGCGAAGAGAATCTCGCCAAGCGCTACGCGGCCGACGCCGATCGCGCGATCGCGGAACTGGACGAGGCCGGTTACGGCACCGCCTGCTTCATGGTCGACACATCGTTCGTCAACCATGGCGTCATCGACGTGCCCGAGGGCTACCCACGCCTGGTCGCGGAGAAGGTCAAGGCCGCCGGCGGTCTGATCATCGCCGACGAGGTCCAATTCGGCTTTGGCCGGCCGGGCACGCATATGTGGGGGCTGGACGTCCACGGGATCGAGGCGGACTTCGTGACCTTGGGCAAACCCATCGGCAACGGCATGGCGATTGGCGCCGTCATCACCAGACGCGACATCCTGAAGGCGTTCGGCGACGCGACCGGCCTGTTCAGCACGTTCGGCGGCAACCCGGTTGCTTGCGCGGCGGGTAATGCCGTGCTGGACGTGATCGAGCAGGAGGAGCTGATGGAAAGCGCCCGGGTGACCGGCGAGCACCTGCGCGCCGGCCTGCGCGATCTCATGCAGCGCCACACGCTGATTGGCGACGTTCGCGGTTACGGCCTGATGGCGGGGGTCGAGATCGTGGGGGATCGCCAGACAAAGGAACCGGCGCCCGACGACATGAAGCAAGTCTTGAACCGCATGAAGGACCTCGGCGTGTTGGCCGGTCGCGAAGGTATCTTGGGCAACGTCATCAAGATACGCCCGCCCCTGGCGTTCAAGCGAGAGCACGCCGACATCCTGGTCGACGCGATGGACCAGGCTCTATCCGAGATGGCGTCATAGCCATCCACCAGAAGATCTAGGAGGACACGATGCTCAGTCACATTACCCTTGGCACCAACGACCTGGACCGTGCGTTGGCGTTCTACGACAAAACGCTGGCGCCGCTCGGTATCAAGCGCACCGAGACGGTCGCCGAGCATGGTTTCGCCATGTACCAGAGCGAAGGCGATCCGTTCATGCTCGTCGTCTGCCGACCGTTTGATGACGAGACGGCAACCCATGGCAATGGCACCCATGTCGCTTTCCTGGCGCCGAACCACGCCGCGGTCGATGCATTTCACGCCGCCGCCCTGGCCGAAGGCGGCACCGATGAAGGCGCACCCGGCCCGCGCCCGCATTATCACGAACACTACTACGGCGCCTATGTCAGGGACCTCGACGGCAACAAGCTGCAGGCGTGTTGCCACACACCCGACTAGACAAGCGTCGGCGCGGTTGCGCTAGCGCTCCGACGCCACCGCGAGCACCGGCAGCGGTTGCTCGACGAAATCGAGGGCATCCAGCACCACCTCGACGCCAGCGCCCGGCTTGACCGCGTGGGTGCTGAGGTGACGGCGCCATGACCGCGCGCCCGGCTCGCCGTGATAGAGACCAAGAATGTGGCGGGTCATGCGGTGCAGCGGCGTGCCGCGGGCCAGTTCCGCGTCGATCAACGGCAGATAGGCTTCGACGATCTCGCGCCTGGACCGGAGTTCGGTGCGAGCACTGAAGAAACGTTGGTCCGCCTCGGCCAGAATGTAGGGCGTGTGGTAAGCAGCCCGGCCGATCATGACACCATCGACGTGATCCAGATGGGCCTCCGCCTCCTCGAGGCCGCCGATACCGCCGTTGATGTTAATCTCCAGATGCGGAAAGCGCGCCTTTGTCGCATAGACGACGTCATAGCGCAGCGGCGGGATTTCACGGTTCTGTTGCGGGCTTAGCCCTTGCAGCCACGCCTTGCGCGCATGAACCGTGAAGCTGGTACAGCCCTCGCCCGCGATCTGGTCGACAAAGGACGGCAGGGTCTCCTCGTCATCCATGTCGTCGATGCCGATCCGGCACTTGACCGTTACCGGAATCGCAACGGCCGCGATCATGGCGGCAATCGAGCGGGCGACAAGGTCGGGCTCGGCCATCAGGCAGGCACCGAACCGTCCGGCCTGTACCCGGTCGCTCGGACAGCCGACGTTCAGGTTTACCTCGTCATAGCCTAAGGCCTCGGCAATGCGCGCGGCCTCGGCGAGTTTCGTCGGCTCGCTGCCGCCGATCTGCAGCGCCACCGGATGTTCGATCGGCGCGAACCCCAAGAGCCTTTCGCGGTCGCCATGCAGCACCGCGTCGGCGACGACCATCTCCGAATAAAGCAATGTCCTCGACGTGATGCAGCGCAGGAAGCCGCGATCGTAGCGGTCCGTGCAATCCATCATCGGGGCGACCGAAAGGCGCCGGTGCAAACGTGGTGCGTGATCGCGAGGTACCGTCATGGCCATCCCATCGCACAGCACGTTTCCAACGCCAAGGCCCACGCGGTACGTACCGGCGGCATGAACGGCCCACCTGCTCCTCGCAATACCTTGTTTGAAATATGAAGAAACATAATTAACTTATTATTATATAATAGATTTATTGGCTCGAACGGTTGCGCGATCGGGTCGATTGGCGTGAGCATAGATAAGGTCAGCGCGGTCCCGAGGTTTGATCATGTCACCCCGTCGCGCGATGACATTACCGCGGCGGCCGCGTCAGTGATCCCTACTGCTGGATGAGTTCGACATTCCTGGCGTCGATGCCGTCGGAGAACGTGGCGTTGTGCGTGGTCAGGGTTCCCGTGCCCGATCCGGCTTGTTGCACCCGCAGCCCCATCTTGTCGCCATCGCCGTTGCCGCTTGTTGTGGTGTTGTCAGCGACAACGCTGATGTCGCCCTGGTCCTCTTGGCTGAACCTGGCACCGTATCCGCCGTTTTCCTCGGATTGCACGTCGTACAGCAAGACGCTGACGCTACCGGGTCCTTCTTCGTCGCCTCTGAATCCATCGTCGGTGTTGTTCTGGGCGGTTGTTCGCCACGCCCAGACATCAAGCCCGCCAGCATCTTGTTCGCCGACGTCGAAACCTTCGTCCAGATTGCCGCGAATTGTCGATGCGATCATCAGAACCCGCAGATCTCCGCTACCGGCCTCATCGATATCGATGCCGTCGTCCAGATCGATTTCGATCTCGTATTCCTTCACGAAGCCGGAATCATAAAGTTCGACATCGCGCTCGAAACACGCGTCATCCGGCGTCCCCGTGATGGCGCCGGGAATATCGGACGGAGAGACCTCTCCATCCTCGAACTCGCCTTCGTCGTCCTCCGGCAAGAAGGGTTCGAGGACATCGGGAGCGCAGTACCCACCGTTGTCGGCAAAGGTGTTGCTGATCACCGTAGCAATGACGTCGCCCGCCTGCCCCTCGTCCAGTTCAACACCGTCGGCGCCCACGCCCTCGAACGTCGAGTTTCGCGAAACAAAGCGTATGTCGCCGTCGCCTCGTTCGTCGACCCGTATGCCATCGGCATCAAATTTGCCATTGCCGACGTCCCAAATCGTCACATTGGAGAGATGCACGCTGACCGATGCCGGAGAACCGTTGCCTTCCCCGGTGGCGCCCGCGCCGCAGGCATCACCAAGGTCACAGTCGGAGACATGGATGCCATGATAGGCGGCGCCGGACAGCGAGACGTCCTCAAGTGTCAGGCTCAGCGTACCCGTCTGGTCGTCGCGGAGTTTGACAAAGATCCCTTTGCCGGGTTCCCCCGTCTCATCGCCCCGGTTCACGACGCTGAACTCGCCGGGCCCCCGGAAGTTCAGGCCGCTCACAGACAGATCGGCTCCGTTGCTCATTGAAAGCAGGGTCGTGTTGACTTCGGTGGTGACGCTCTGACCACTCCCGTAAATCGCCAGTGGTGCCGTGCCGTCGTAGGTCAACGTCGTCGTCACAATAATGTCGTCGTCGGTCGTGACAAAGATATGACCCGGCGCGCCTGGCTCGGCGGCCGCCTTCAATGCCGCGCGCAGCGAGCCCGCGCCATCATCGTTTCCGTTGCTGACCACAAACGGGACCGTCGAACCCAGTTCGCCGGCAATACCAAACGAGAGCACGAATGCCGACACCAGCGCGACGCGACCGCACCTGGACCTCACATCACAACGTGACCTCGACCGTACGCCGCCAAACAGTGTCATGAGATCGCCTCCATCAAGTCACCGTCAATCTGGCCATCGGATCATTAGAACTGCGGCGATCAACGACGATCGCTATCGTGAATACTCCACCGCCGCATCCTACTGGCTAGCCTCAAGATGTGGAACCGTGCTCCCAGGCTCACGACGTACTTACGAGCTTAGCGCCCTGTCATCTGTCATAAGCATCACCGCAAAACAGGCGACAAACAGGCCGTAAGCGCATGCCCACAAGAACGCGGCAACCGTGATTGCAGCGTCGTAGGGCATCGGCAGAATGGGTGCGAGGACGCGCACGAGCGCCGACAGGACGATTGCCCCGAACATCAATGTCATCGCCGGGCTCGCGACCAGGGCGCGGCCGGTATGACCAAGAATGGCGCGCGACATCACCGCCACGGTCATCGTGCCGATAGCACCGGCGCCGAGTGCGTGAAGCGACGCGCTTGCATCCAAGGGCCCCACCCTCAGCGCCGTCAGGCCCATGAGGATCAACGCCACGACGAGCCACAGATAGCCGACATGCAGAACAAGCAGCAGTGGCTCGGCAACGGTCAGCCAGCCCCTCCAACGGCCAAGGCGCACAAGATGGGCGGCGCCGGCCAGTACCAAGAGCGCGCCGGCAATCGAACTTTCAGGCGCGAACGACCACCCGGTGACGGCGGCGAGCAACAGTAGAAGACACAGTTTGTCGTAAAGGCCGAAGGGCACCGGCAGGCGCGGCGAATCGCGCTTGGCGAGCCAGTTCCGAGTAAAGCTGGGCGTCACCCGTCCGCCGACGAGGCCGATCAGCAGGGCGACTAAACCCATAGCAAGGCGCCAGCCGATGTCATGGGTCGCCGGCAGCCAGGACAGGATATTGGCGAACGCCAGCAAGCTGACCACCGCGCAGATCGGCGCGTTGCGCCAGTTGCGCCCGGCCACGATCTCGCGCCCGGCAAGCCCGGCGATCGCAACCAGGAACGCGCAGTCGACGATCGCCGTGGCCACCTCCAGCGGCCAGAACGCCACCATGGCGCGCCCGGCAAGCCAGAGCAGAAACAGCAGCCCCAAACCGCCGCCGCGCAGCGGCAAGCGGCCGGTCCAATTTGGTATCGCCGTGAACAGGAAACCGGCCAGGACCGCAGCCAGGTAGCCGAACACCATTTCGTGGCGATGCCAGGAAAAGGCGTCGAATCCCGCGAACCCTTCCGGCGACGCCGCAAAGATCCATGCCCAAAACGGAATGGCGAACAGCGCGAACAATGCCGCGCCCAAGAAGAAGGGGCGAAACGGATCAGCCAACAGACCAATCGGTGTGTTGTTCTGCTTGCGGCTCACGCCACACGACCTCCCAGCAGCGGACAGCCGTTGCTGATCTCGCACGCTAGCGCGGCACCTGCGCCGCACCCCTGCACGGCAACAGGCGCAGAACTGATCGTCGCGGCAAAATCGTTCAACGAGATTCGAACCTTGGGCACCACATCGAAGTCACCGACTCGAAAAATGACCCCAATGCGTTGATAACGATGGGAAATTTTCTTCTATCTGAGATTTCACTTTAACCTACACAAGAAACGGATAGGCGTCTTCATGGCGCAACAAGGCGATCTTGGTTTCGATGCCGCCAGAGCCAGAATAGCCGCCCAGGCCGGTCGCCGAGAGCACGCGGTGACAGGGAATGATGACGGGGATCGAGTTGGCGCCACAGGCCTGACCCACCGGCTGGCCATAGGTGCCGAGATCCCTCGCGATATCGCCGTAGGTCCTGGTCTCGCCAAAGGGAATGGCGAGCATGGCGTCGCAGACTGTCTTCTGGAAGTCATTGCCGGTCGGCGCCAGAGGAAGATCGAAGACCGTGAGGTCACCGTCGAAATAGGCCGTCAACTGCCGCTTCGCCTCGCGCAAAAGCGATGTCTCTTCCCCCTCCTCCGCCGATGACCAGGTCACTCGGATAATGGCGTCATCCGCCTCGGTCACGGCGAGCGGACCGACAGCGGTTTTCAGTACGGTGGTGGCCATGGTGACAGTATCCGTCAGGGCAAGCGCTTGATCGAAACGTGGGAAGTCTAGAGCGGATCATGGATAGGTGGAACCGTCTGTCGGTTCCACCTAACCATGTGAATCCGCTCTCCATCTATGAATAGAGCAGATTCACCTGCCTCGTCGGAATCGCGAAGCGATTACACCAACCAGTCGATCACATGATCGGGCAGATCTTCATCGGGAATGTCACGCTCAGAGACGACCCGACCCTTGATCGAGATACCCAGCTTGTGGACGACATCGCGGTCGCCACAGACCAGGTGGTGCCAGGGATAAAGATCCTTGCCTTCGTGGACCAGGCGGTAGGCGCATGTCGCCGGCATCCAGCGGAGTTCGCCGACATTGTCCGGCGACAGAATGACACAGTCCGGAACCTTGCGCTTGCGGTTGACGTAGTCGCCACAGCGGCAGGTGCCCAGTTCCAGCAGCCGGCAAGCGACGTCGGTGGGGTCGATCTCGCCGGTGTCTTCATCCTCAAGCTTGACCAGACAGCACTTGCCGCAGCCATCGCAAAGCGACTCCCACTCCTTGGGCGTCAACTCGGCCAAAGTCTTGGTTCGCCAAAAAGGTTCAGCCGTCATCACCGGCGTTCGTATCATGGGCAGGACGTCTGGACCACCAGGCGGCCAACGCCGCGCCCGACAGATTATGCCAGACACTGAACACCGCCGCGGGAAGCGCTGCCGCCGCGCTGAAGAACTGTGTCGCCAGCGCCAAGGCCAAACCGGAGTTCTGCATGCCGACCTCGATCGACAGGGTCCGGCACGTCGTCCGGTCCTGGCCGAACAGCACACCACCGCCATAGCCCGCCAACAGCCCAATCAGGTTATGCAAGACGACACCGATGAGGATGAGAAACCCAATCTGCGGAATCCGATCGGCACTCAACGCCACGACCACGGCAATCGCCAGCACGATCGCGGCGACCGATATCAGCGGAAAGACGGCGACGGCCGGCCGCAAAAAACGACCAAGGAAGGTATTGATAAGGACACCCAGCATGACCGGCGCGACAACGATCTTTAGAACGCTCAGCAACATCGCGCCGACCGCGACGTCGACCGCCTCGCCGACATAGAGCCAGGTCAGGGACGGCGTCAGGAGCACCGCAAGCAGGGTCGACACGGTCGTCAGCGAAACGGAGAGCGCGACGTCACCGCGCGCGAGATAGCAGATGACATTGGACGCCGTACCGCCCGGGCTGGCGCCCAACAAGACAAAACCGGCTAGCAGCATGGGCTCCAACCCCAAAGCGAGGCCGATCACAAAGGCCGCGAGCGGCATGGCGATAAACTGAAGAGCCATGCCCAGGACGACGACCAGCGGCCGGGTGGCCACGCGCAGGAAGTCAGCGGGCGTCAATGTCAGCCCCATGCCGAACATGATGACCGCCAGCAGCGGCACGATCGCCCAGCGGAGCGACGCGAAGGTATCGGGGCTGAGGTAAGCGGCGATGCAGGCGATCACCGCCCACAGGGGAAACAGCGCTGTGATACGCGACATCATGCGTTTCAAGTGGCCACTTAGTAGGCTTCCGCGTACATCCGGCAGATCTCGTCGATGTCGAGCCCCTCGAGCATGCTGAGTTCGCCGCGTTTGTGCATGAGATAGGCGCTCAGCATCTCACCGGGCAGAAACTCGTAGCCCTTGGGGTGCTGTTCAAGCAGATCAAGCGCCTGTTCCAACGACGTCGGCAGATCGACGATGCCATGGTCCTTGCGGGCTGCGGCATCCATCTCGGCGGGATCGGATGTCGTCGGTTGGGGCGTCGGCAACTGGCGCTTGATGCCGTCAATTCCGGCGCGCACAAGACAACCAAAGTAGAGATAGGGACTTGCCGCCGCGTCGCCGGCGCGAAACTCAAAATTGAAGCTGGACGCGACATCCACGCCCGGCACGTCGGAGACCGGGCAGATTCGGATCGCCGCCTCGCGGTCGCGATAACCGAGATTGGTGACCGAGGAGCTCCATGAGTTCGGCTTCAGGCGCTCATAGGACATGTAGCTGGGCGCCGTCACCGCGACCAGCGCCGGCAGCGCTTCCAGAATACCGGCGACGAAGCTGCCGGCGGTTTCGCTCAGCCCGCCCGGCTTGTCGGCGTCATGGGTGACGGGCTTGTCTTCAGCGTCACTGAAGCTCATGTGCAGGTGAACGCCGTTGCCCGCGGCGCCACGGGTCACGACCGGCGAAAAGCTGACCGTATCGCCCATGCGCCAAGCTGTCGCGCGCGCGATTTCGCGCACCACGACGGCACGATCCGCGGCGGTCAGCGCGTCCGCCGGTTTGACGGTGACCTCGAATTGTTTAGGCGCGAACTCCGGCAGGAACGTCTCCGGCTCGACGCCAGCTTCAGCGAGCGCATAGAGATAGGCTTCCGGGAACTCGCCGATCCGTCGCACGCCATCTTGGCTGTAGGCATCACCCAGCCGGTCGGCCTGACCGCGATGGACAAACTCATGCTCGAACGCTGCGACCAGACTGAGACCGGTCAGATCGGTGAGGTCTCTCAACGCTTGACGCAGATAACTCCTTAGACAGCAGTCCCAAGGCTGGCGGTCCATGTTCAGGATATCGCCCAGATAGAAGCGCTCGTTGACCGAACCGTCGCCGAAGTCGACGTCGACCTCGGTCGCGGGATCCGGCACCACGATCAGATCGCCGCGCGGTCCCCAGGGCGTCGCCGGGATCTGCCCGAAGCAGTTGATCATCGTGTTGGTAAAGGTCCAGCCGACGCCTTTCTCAAGCCGGGCATCGAGTTCGGACGCCGGAAAGCCTTTGCCGCGCACCTGACCGGCAAAGTCGGTGGAGACCACCATGGTTAACGGAATGCGATTCACGTTCCCTCTCCCGTCCTGCGCCATTCCTGGCGGCGTAACGATAGCCACTCAGACGAAGCCGTAAAGGGTCACGGCGTTGCCGCCCGGCAGGGCGCCAAAGAACATGCGTGTAGCTGTTCCTCTCCAGGAAACCCAGCGAGAGCCGTCAGGGTCACGCGAAAGGCGGAACGCTCGTTAAACTGACGCTGCCTCAGTCGAACGTACGGGCGATCTCCTCGCTGCCGATCCCTTCTTTGGCAACGCGCAGGTCGTGATAGCCAACGGCCAGGATGGAAGCACTTACGCCCGACAACAGCATGTTGACGATCTGCGTGATGAGAAGGCCGGCAACCGGGATGTGAGCGGCGGCCGTCATGTCGGAAGTCGCGCCCAGCGGCACGCCGACGATGAATCCGACGATCAGTTGCACGATGAAGCTAATGACCACCCAGATCACCATGACAAAGAAAATCTGCCAACGGTAACCCTTGGTCAGTTCCAGGCTACGCCTCATGCTGTCGCCGATACCTGTTCGCTCAACCACGGCAGCCGGTACCGCGACCCAGAACATGACGTAGAGGATGATACCGGGAATGATGAGAGCAAGCGTGCCGACGGCCACCAACAGGCCGACAACGATCGAAACGAAGAAGACCGGGATAAGAACCGACAGCGCACCGCTCAGTATCTGACCGACGCTCGCCCTGTTGCCTCTAAGGTCGCTCACCACCCCATAGACCAAGGCCGCGGAAAGCCAGAAGTAAGCAATGAACCAGAGCAACATCGTCAGGATGCCGCCCAGACCCGATCCGATCGCCCCGAATACAAACACGGTCAGTACAATCGGCACGATGAAAATCACAATCGTAACGAGCACGAAGGCAACGATGTTGCGAAAGAACACAGAAATGCCGCGTCCGATGACGCTGCCTATCTGAAAATCATTGACTGTCCCTGACGACATGCCTTCCCCCTACTTTAACCACCGTCGCCCAGAGCGACGGCCCCCAGTCCATAAATTCAATGATATCACAGCGTTGCGGTGTTTTCAGCTCTTGCCTTTAAGGCCGATCACATTGAATACCGGCAACGGTTTCGACAGCCCTCTCACATCCAGCTCTCCGACCGCCTCGGTCTCGGCGATCGTCTCAACGTTCGTGTTGACCCGGCGGGTGATGTAGATGTCGCCGTCGCCGGCGCGCCCGCTTAGCCGCGACGCGACATTGGGGATTTGTCCGATGGCGCCGTAGTGAAAGCGACCCTCGAACCCGATCTGGCCAAGTGTGGCGTAGCCCATGTCGATGCCGACACCAAAGCCAAGCGCGTGTCCCTTCTGTGCCCATGTTTTGGCGAGGTCGGCCATGGCATCGCGCATGTCGACGGCCATGCGCACGGCGCGCTCCGCCGGGTCGTCACAGGGTATGGGATCGTTGAAGAACGCCATCAGACCATCGCCGGCGAAATGCTCCAGCGTCGCCTCATAGGCGAAGATCAGCGGACCGATGGCGTCATGATAGTCGTGAAGCACGGCCATGATTTCATCCGGCTCCACTGATTCGGAAAAGGCCGTAAAACCGCGGAGGTCGCAGAACACCACCGTGATTTCCCGGCGATGGCTTTCCAGCAGCGCCTCGTTGCCGGGCGACACGATGAGTTCCGAGACCTGTGGCGAGAAATAGCTCTTCAATGCGCCCAGCCGCGCGAGCTCGTTCACCTGCTTCTCGACGCGCGCCTCAAGGTCCCGGTTCCAGGCTGCCAGTTGCTCGGCCTGATCCAGTGTCTGATCGTGCAGCGCCTTGACCCGCAGCATCGACTTGACGCGCGCCACAAGTGCGGCCTGCTCGACCGGCTTTGTCAGATATTCCTCAGCACCGGCTTCAAGACCGGCGACGATGTCGGCGGGGTCGGACTTTGCCGTCACCAGAATGATCGGCATGAAGGGCAGCGCCGCGTCGGACTTGAGGCGGCGGCAGAGCTCGATACCGTCGATCTTCGGCATCATGATGTCGAGCAGCGCCAGGTCCGGCCTTTCGTTCAACGCCACATCCAGCGCTTCCTGTCCGTCGCGCGCCTGGAGGATGTCGTACCCCTGCGCCGCCAGCCGGGTCTCCAGGATATCCATGTTCGCGGGGTTGTCGTCCGCGATCAGGATACGCGCCGAATCCGTCATGGCCCGTCGCCCGGAACCAGGCTCCCGACCTTGGCGAGGATTTCGCGCGGGCTTACCGGCTTGGCAAAATAGGCGTCGGAGCCCGCCTCGATGGCCTCCTGCCGGTCACCGTCGAACGCATAGGAGGTCACGGCGACAATAGGAATATGCATCATGTCGGGATCGCCCTTCAGCCGACGCGTGGCCTCGTGGCCGTCCATACCGGGAAGCTGGATATCCATCAAGATAAGGTCCGGGCGCTCGCGCTGGGCAACCTCGATCGCCTCGGCGCCGCTCGATGCCTCAAGCACCTCGTAGCCCGCGCTGCTCAGGAGATCGCGCATGATCTGTTTGTTGTCGTCCTGATCCTCGACAACAAGAATGCGCCCGCTCATGGGTGAGCCTCCTGCTGTTCGGCACGGATCGGCACGGTGAACAAGAAGGTCGCGCCGCGACCCAGCTCCGATTCAACCCACAAACGGCCGCCGTGCATGTTGACGAAACGCCGCGATATGGTGAGCCCCAAACCGGTACCGCCCTGCTCACGCGTGCTGGAACTGTCAGCCTGCTGGAACTCGCCGAAGATGGCTTCGTGGTCACCCTCATCGATACCCGGGCCCGTGTCGCGCACGCGCACCAGGAAGTCGGCATTATCGACCTCGACGGTCACGGAGATCTCGCCGCTCTCGGTGAACTTGATCGCGTTGCCGACCAAATTGGTCAGAACCTGCGACAAACGGTGACTGTCGCCATGGCCGACCGGCAAGTCGGACGGGACCGACCAGTTGAGATCGAGGTCCTTCTCCCGCGCCAAGGGCTCGACGGATGCGATGACGGACTCGACCACCTCGCCCATGGCATAGGCATCGAGCGAGAGTTTGAATTGTCCGGCTTCGACCTTGGAGAGGTCCAGCACGTCGTTGATCAGCCCCAAAAGGTTGCGGCCGTTCTTGCTGACACGGTCGACGACCTTGGTGACCTGTTCGGGCACCTCGCCATAGATGCCGTCGGTGATCAGTTCGGTATAGCCCAGGATGGCGTTCAGCGGCGTCCTCAGTTCATGGCTCATATTGGCCAGAAAACGGCTCTTGGCCTGGTTGGCCAGCTCAGCCTGTTCCTTGGCATCGCGCATCGCGATTTCGGCTTCTTTGCGAAGCGTGATGTCATGGGAAATCGTCAGGACGGCGCGCACGCGGCCATCGGCCTCGGCCAGCGGCACCTTGGTCGTGTAGTACGTCAGCAGACGGCCGCTGGCGTCGCGCGAGGTGTCTTCAAAGCCGAGCAGCGGCGCGCCACCTTCGATCACCTGCCGGTCCCGGCTACGGGTCTTCGCGGCGTATTCGGTGTCGGCGATTTCGTCGATGGCCTTTCCCGTCAACTCATCCGGTTCAAGACCGTAGAATTCGGCCTGAGCCGGGTTGGCAAGAATGAACCGCCCGTCGACATCCTTCAGGTTGATCACCGCCGGTGTCTCGTCGATGACCGTCTTCAACATCTGCTGGCTCTCGGCAAGCGCTGCCTCCGTCGCCTTCCGTTTCGTAATGTCAGTCTGGATCGAGACCGTGCGGCCGAAATCCGTCTTTCGATCGCGGATCTGAAGCCAGCGCCCGGTCGTCAATTGAACATCGATCGAGCCGCGCATGGTGCGGCGGTGATTGTCCCGCTTTTGGAGATAGTCGTCGGAATCGCCACTGACGACGACGATGTTGCGTTGCACGTCCAAACGGCCGAGCTCGGCGAAACGGACACCAGGAACCACGTCTTCATCGGAGTAGCCATAGAACTCTTTGAACTGCCTGTTGCACAGCACCAGCCGATCGTCGGCGTCGTAAACAACAATGCCTTCGGACATGTTCTCGATGGCGTCGGACAGGCGAACTTCCGCTTCGCTGATTGCGTTCTCCGCTGACTTCAGTTCGGTGATATCGGCCTGAATACTGACGGTACCACCGGACGCGGTTTTGCGGTCGCGGATCTGCAGCCAGCGCCCGTCGGTCAGGCGGATCTCCAGCGAACCCTCATGCTCGTCACGCTGCCATATGCGTCGTTTGAAATGCGGCGCGCCGACCTGGTCGGCGATGACACCGTTCTCCAGGTCAAGCCGGATCAGATCGTCAAAATGGGTGCCCGGACGAATGTCTTCATCGCGGTACTGATAGAACTCCTGGAAACGGCGGTTGCACAGTACCAGTCTGTTATCGGCGTCATAGACAACAATGCCCTCCGACATGTTCGCGATGGCATCCAGCAGACGGGCCTCTGCCGCCGCAGCGGCATCCTTGGCGCGCAGAATCTCCTCTTCCACCTGTTTGCGTTCGGTGATGTCGCGCAGATAGGCGGTAATGATCTTCCGGTTGTCCACGTCGCGCGCGGTGATCGCAATCTCGACCGGGATCTCGCTGCCATCGGCGCGAACCGCCGGCAGCTCAAGTCGCTGGCCAAGCACCCGCTCTTCGCCCGTCGTACGATAGCGCTCCATGCCTGTGGCATGGGCCTCGCGCATCGAGTCGGGCACGATAAGGTCGGAAAGGCTCTGACCGATCGCCTGATCGCGCGTGAAACCGAACGTCCGTTCGGCGGCCGGATTGAACTCCAGGACCGTGCCGAGCTCATCGATCGAAATGATGGCATCAAGAGCCGACTCAAGCACCGAACCCTTGAGCATCTCGCTGTCGCGCAACGCCCTGTCGAAGGCCTTTTTGTCGCTGATATCGGTGCCAATCAGGCCGATCGCGACCGATCCGTCTGACGGCATGGTAATGGGAAACTTGACCTCCATGAACGTGCGCTCGCCGCCCGGCGTCGTCACGGTCTGCTCGCGCGCGATTACATCACCGGTGTTCAAGACCTCCTGGTCATGCAGTACATAGGGGTCGGCGAACGATGCCGGAAACAGCTCGCTCGCAGACCTGCCGATGACGTCTTCGCTTCTGAGTTCATGGAGATCCAGGAATTTCTGATTGGTGTAGAGGTAACGGCCTCCCGCATCCTTCAGACACATCACGGTCGGCGAATGCTGGGTGACAGCCTCCAGCAAGACCTGCGTCTCGCGCAGGCTCCGCAACGCGTTCATGCGTTTGCTGACGTCGCGACCATAGATGTTTACACGGCCGGTTTCGCGATCCGGGTAGAGTTCGAACGAAAAGTCGCGGCCATGATGGGCAAACTCGACCTCCCGAAGGCGTCCGGTCTCCATCGCCTGGGCAATACCGTCTGACAAGGCAGTTGGGACCAGGCGATGGGTGTTGCCGTCGATCAGTCCGGGAACCGCTTCCGCAGCAGCGTTGGCGAAGACTAGCCGGCCAGCGTTGTCGGTCGCCAGCACCGGGTTGGGATTGTGCTCGGGAAAGTGAGCGAGATCGTCTTTCGCCGTCGCCGCTTCACGGCCGAAGAAACAGAAGGACCCGTCATTGTCGGACCTGACGATGTCGAAACCGAAACTGACGCCACCAAACGACGCCGCAAGCACGTCCTGTCCGTCCCGTGCCGCAGCTAACAGGCTCTCGTGGACCCGGCTATCACCGCCTTCCTCATCCGCGGCGATCAGCGCGTCCGTCGATGCCGCGGCTTGGTTGACATAGAGAACCTGGCCCTCACGATCGGTCATTACGACGGGGCCGGGAGAAGCATCGATGGCAGCCGTCAGACGACCGTCATTTGAGGACGGACGAACGGAAGCCTGCGAATCCGCAGGCCGCTTCTGCCCTACCCCATCTGCGCGCTTGCCCATCGGAGACCCGTCACCATGCCCATACAGCGGCGCACCATAGCGCGCCGTCGCGATCGCGAAAACCTTGCTGTGCCAGATAGATGGGGCTGGGTCAGGGACAAAGGACGGGGATCAGCCTGTCCGACTGTGTGACCCATCCGAACAGATGTTTCTCGCCATAGATGAGCACGATCGCCTCATCATGCAGCGACTGCTCCTCGGCCGCGCAGCAGTCCTCCACGGTCAGGCAGTAGTAGCCGTAATCCACGGCCGACCGCAGCGTCGAATGCACACAACACTGGGTTGTCACCCCCATGATGATCAAATGCGTTATGCCGCGCGCTTCGAGCGTCGCCTGCAGGTCGGTGCGGAAGAACGCACTGAAACCCGGCTTATCAAAAGCCGGCTCACCCTCCATCGGTGCCAATTCCGGCACCAGCGCCTGGCCCGCCTCGCCGCAGATCAGGAAACGGCCCAAAGGACCACGATCCTGTTCCGGCCGCCGCGCCTTCTTCATCGCCGACATGTCCGAGCCGTCGGCCTGATAGCCTTCCCGCGTGTGGACGACAAAGAGTCCGGCGTCGCGGGCCGCCGCCAGCACCGCGCCGAAGCGCGGCATGATCGCGCGCATCATCGAGATGTCGCCACCTATGGACGCGACATAGCCCTCGGGATCCAGGAAATCGCGCTGCATATCGATCGCCAGCAAGGCCGTTTTATCGGCCTCGAAGGAGAACGTTCGATCGAAATTGCACGGCACCGACAGCATGGCGAGCTCCTGAGGATGATTTGGCGTCGAAACAGCGCCATATCGCGATCATAGGGATAAAGTGACGGAACGCACCAAGGAAGGCGTTTTTCCTGGAAAATCAGGCCGGTACGATCAACTCTTGAGTGCAAATGACGAGAGCGTTGCTACACAAGTCGCGATTTCGGCAAAGCGCGGTGGCCTGTCTGGCCGCCGTGTTCGTCCTTGCCTCGCCTTGGTCGATACAGGCGGAGGTCGACGAAGCCGCCGTTCGCACGGCCGTGGACGCGGTTTATGACGGCAGCGACTATCAGACCAGCCTGCCCGGCGTCGACGAGCCGCTGCCACAGCCAGACCCGGAACCGGAAGTCGACGAGCCGCAATCCGACCCGGTGAACCTGGACTGGCTGGCCGATGTGCTGGAGGTCGTCTCCTATGGTCTTTTGGCCGGAGCCATCATCTTTGTCGCCTATACCAGCATACGCGCCTTCATGAACATGCGGCTCAAGCCGCGACGGTCGGACCTGGATGGGACGGCCGAGGAAAATTGGGGCTCGCGAGACGGCACGCAACAGGGACGGCCGACGCAGTTCGCCGATGCCGAAGCCCTGGCCCGCGAGGGCGCCTATGGCGAGGCCATCCATGCCTTGCTGCTGGTCGTCGTCGAGGCGATGCGGAAGCGCTACGACACCGTGCGCCCTGCGCTGACCGCGCGGGAGCTGGTTCGCTTGATCGAGCTGGGCGCCAATCCCCGCCAGGACTTCGCCCACTTGGTCGGCGCCGCAGAGCTGGGCCACTTTGGCGGCCGCAGCATCAACCGCGAGACCTATGAAGACAGCCATGAGCGCGCCCAGCGCCTGCTGACAGCCTTGGCGGCGAACTGATGGGCGGCCTCGACAACCGCATGCGCGCGCTTATCGGCGCGGTCATCTTGTTGGCTGTCGCTGCCGCCGCCGTCGCCATGCGCCAGGACGTCGGCGACAACGTGACCGGCAGTGATCCCAGCGTGGTCTCCATATCAGCCATCGGCAAAGGCGCGTTCTATGAGCTGCTCGAAGACCTCGATATCCCGGTCGATGTCGACCGCGGCCGAGGTGGTTCGCTGGGCAAACAAAGCGACGATCTTCGCGTGGTCACAGGCAGGCCCGTTACCGCAGACAACCGGGTCTTCGTCGCGAGCCGTCTGGTCGGCGACCGCATGATTGTTATCTTGCCTAAATGGGATGTCGTTGATGACCCGATCCGCGCCGGCTGGGTCGCCGACGCCACCGGCATGGAGGTCGACGACGTCGTCTCGATGCTGCGCATGGTTGTCTCTGACGGCAAGATCGTGCGCCCGCCATCACCCGTCGACTGGACTATCAATGAACTGGGTCTCTCGCCGACCCTGACACAGCCGCAACTCTTCGCTTCCTCGCAGGCCCGCCCCGTGCTGGGCAGCGATGATGGCATGTTGATCGGCGAAGTGGCTTATGGCGACCGCCGTATCTGGGTCGTGGCGGATCCCGACTTTGTCGCCAACCATGGCCTGCACCGTGGCAGCAACGCCGCGCTCGCCGTCACCATGATCGAAGCGATGGCGCCGGCAGACGGTCAGGTTGTCTTCGATCTCGCCGTTCAGGAGACGATCGAGCCAATCAGCCTGACACAGCTTCTGTTCGAGTTCCCAACCGCGATTGTCACCATCCAGACCGCCATCGTGCTTCTGCTGTTGCTATGGGCAATCACCGGATCGTTCGGCACGCGCTACGAACTGCCGCGCCCGCTGCAATCGGGCAGCGCGGCCCTGATCGGCAACATGTCGGCGCTGTTGATCCTGGGCGGCCATTTCCGCGACATGCTGACGCGCTATGCCCAGGCGACCGTGCGCGATGTCGCGCACCGCCTGCACGCGCCCGCCGGGCTGGATCGGGCGGCCCGCGACGCTTGGCTTGAACGTGTCGCCGATGCGCGTGGCATCAGCCGCAACCTCGAACGTCTTAACCAAGACCTCAACCGTACGGCCGATCCCAGAACCCGGCCGGATGCGCGGCGCACGATCGATATCGCCGCCGCCTTTCATCAATGGAGACAGGAGATGATCCGTGGACCTCGAGACGATCGCTAGCGTCAATAGCCGGATCAAAGAGCAGATCGCCAAGGTGGTGGTCGGCCAGCAGCAAACCGTCGACTTGCTGCTTGTGGCATTGCTCTCGGACGGTCACATCCTGTTGGAAGGCGTCCCCGGCACCGCCAAGACGATGATCGTGCAGACGTTCTCGTCCTGTCTGGGCCTGCAGTTCGGACGCATTCAGTTCACGCCCGACCTGATGCCGGGCGACGTGTTGGGGACCAACCTCTTCAACTTTCAGAGCAACGAATTCGTTCTGACCCGGGGCCCGATTTTCACCGAGCTCCTGCTGGCCGACGAAATCAACCGCACGCCGCCCAAAACACAGGCCGCTCTGCTACAGGCCATGCACGAGCGCAAGGTGACGATCGATGGCGAGGACCACGATCTCGGCCAGGGTTTCATGGTCGTCGCGACCCAGAACCCGATCGAGCAGCAGGGCACCTATCCCCTGCCCGAGGCCCAGCTTGATCGCTTCCTGTTCAAGCACGTGCTGGCCTATCCGACGCGCGATGAGGAGCGCGACATCGTCGCGCGTCATGGTCATCGCACGACCATGCCCCAGATCAGCGAGTTCGGCGTCGAGCGGATCATTGATCTGGCCGGATTGGAGGCGATCCGCGACTTCGTGGCACAAGTCCGCCTCTCCGACGATCTCGTGAGCTATGTCGTCGATCTCGTCCGCGCGACCCGCGAACACCCGTCACTCGACTTCGGCGCCTCGCCGCGCGCGGCCAACATGCTGTCATCGGCGGCGCGCGCCTATGCGGTGGTCAGCGGGCGCGATTACGTTATTCCCGACGACGTGAAGTACCTGGCGCCGCCGACGCTGCGGCATCGCCTCGTGTTGGCGCCGGGCGCGGAGATCGAGGGTCTGGATACGGACAAGGTCATCGACGAAATCATCACCCAGATAGCGACGCCCAGATGATCTATCCGACGCGACGCGCCATCCTGCTGGTGGCGGCCGGTGTGCCGCCGACCATGCTTGGCGTCGTCGCGTTGCCGGAGCTCTGGGGCATTGGGCTGGCTTGGCTGTGCGGCACCGTGCTGTTCGTCTTCCTCGATGGCATGCTCGGCGTCTCCGCGCGACGCTTGTCTGTGGACTGGAACGCCCCGACGATTCTTTATGTCGGTGAAAGCGATCCCTTCACAATCCGTTTCGTGGCGGCCGGCGCGGAGCGAACGACGACAATCGATGTCCTGTTGGAAGTCGCCGGCGTCGTCGACCGGCCCGATATGCGGCGCCGGCCGATCGATCATCGGCGCGACGTTACCGTCGCCATAAATCTTGTACCGCACCGGCGCGGAATCGCCGCCATCCAGAGGCTGTGGCTGCGTTGGCGTGGACCTCTCGGCCTCACCTGGCGCAAAACCGGTCACCAGATCAATCTGGACGTTCCGGTTCTGCCCAACATCCGCGCTGTCAGACAATCGGCTCTGTCGCTGCAGATCCGCGACGCATACTTCGGCAGCAAGGTGCAGCGCGAGGCCGGTGGCGGGTCCGAGTTCGACGCGCTGCGCGACCATGTGCCCGGCCTCGACAGCCGCGCAATCGACTGGAAACATTCCGCGCGCCACAGGAAACTCGTCAGCAAGGAGTTTCAGACCGAGCGCAACCACCAGATCGTCATGGCGATCGACACCGGTCGCCTGATGAGCGAGCCGCTCGGCGGCATTCCCAGGCTGGACCGCGCGATCAATGCCGGGCTGGTGCTTACCTATGCCAGCCTGCACGCCGGCGACCGGGTCGGTGTCTACGGCTTCGACGCACAGGTAAGGCTCTATGCCGCGCCATCAGGCGGCGTGCGCGCTTTCCCACGCGTGCAGCAATCGCTCGCCCAGCTCGACTACCGTGACGAGGAGACGAACTTCACCCTGGGCCTGACCGCGCTGTTGGGTCGGCTGAAGCAACGCTCCCTCGTTGTCGTTATGACCGACTTCGTCGATACGATCACCGCCGAGTTGATGGTCGAGAATCTCGGGCGCATGGCCAGCCGCCACCTGATCCTGTTCACAGTCCTGCGCGACCCCGTGCTGGCCGGCGCCATCGAAGACCGGCCCGCGACCCTGGAAGACCTCTCCCAGGCAGTCATCGCCGGCGATCTGGCACGCGAGCGCGCCGGTGTTTTGGAGCGTCTGCGCCGTTTCGGCGTTCACTGCCTGGAGGCCGACGCGACCAACCTGAACAGCGACCTCATCAACCGCTATCTGACCATCAAGCAGCGGGAGCTGATCTGACATGGCGGAGCCGGTTGGCGATAACGGCCTGAAGAGCGCGCTCTTCCGACGCGAACGCGAGGCGACGTGGAAGAAACTGCAGGACCTGCTCGCGCGCATCGAACGCAACGGCATCAAGAGCGCGTCGGCACAGGAGCTGCACGATCTACCGATCCTCTACCGCGCCACCATGTCGTCGCTGTCCGTCGCGCGCAGCATTTCGCTCGACCGCAACCTCTTGCAGTACCTTGAGAGTCTGGCTGCGCGCGGTTACTTCTGTGTCTATGGCGCCCGCGCCACCTTCGCCGAGACACTGAAGGCCTTCGTCTTCGTCGACCTGCCGGAAGCGGTGCGCGCCGCGCGTTGGTTCATCGCGCTGTCGGCCGGTTTGTTTTTCCTGGGCACCGCCCTCGGCTGGCTGCTGGTCGCGTTGGAAAGCGACTGGTTCTATTCCCTGGTCGACCCTGGGATGGCCGCGGGCCGCGATCCCGACGCGTCGCGCGCGGAACTGCGGGAAACGATCACCGACGACGGCGGCGGCCTGACCGACATGCTGATCGCGTTTGCATCGTTCCTCTTCACCCATAACGCGAAGGTCGCTTTGGCGTGTTTCGCCTTCGGCTTCGCGTTCGGTATCCCCGTCGTCTACCTGTTGTTCACCAACGGCCTGATCCTTGGTGCGTTCTGCGCGGTTTTTGCCGGACGCGGCCTGGGTGTCGATTTCATCGCCTGGCTTTTGATCCACGGCTCGACGGAACTGGCCGCCATCATCCTCTCCGGCGCGGCGGGATTCTTACTCGGCCAAGCTATTGGTTTTCCCGGACGGCTCAAGCGTCGCGCGGCGCTCGCGGTCAAGGGACGACAAGCCGCAATCATCGCGCTGGGCGCCGTGGGCATGCTGTTTGTCGCCGCGCTGCTTGAAGGCCTGGGGCGCCAGCTTATCACCGACACCGCATGGCGTTTGTCGATCGCCACGGTCGCCCTGGCGTTCTGGATCGCCTACTTCGCCTTTTCCGGCAGGCAGGGGCGTTAGCCATGGCGGATGCAGCAAGTCCTCTTGGCGCCAAGCGCGACCGCCTGATCCGTCACATCACGACACCCGAAGGCGTGCCGCTGACGGTGCGGCTCGCCGAGCGCAGCAGCCGCTTGATGGCGCTGATCATCGATCTCTTCATCATAATCGTGACGCTGTTGCTGTTCGCGCTGGCACTCTATCTCGCCGCCGGCGATTTCCTGACCTACGGCTGGCTCGACGCCTTTCTGCTGCTGGGATCGTTCCTGCTGAGAAGCCCCTACTTCATCTTCTTTGAACTGAAGTGGCGCGGCCAGACACCGGGCAAGCGGTTGATGCATATCCGCGTCATCGACCGGCAGGGCGGCCCGCTGACCGCCGAGGCCGTCGTTACCCGCAACCTGACCCGCGAGGTCGAGGTCTTTTTGCCGATCTCGGTCTTGATGCTGCCCCACCTCTACGCGCTTGCCGGCTGGTTCGGCGTGATGTGTCTGGTGTGGACGGCTCTCGTCTTTGTGCTCGTGCTTTTCCAACGCGACGCCATGCGTATCGGCGACCTGATCGCCGGCACCTGGGTGATCGAGAACGAGCGCCGCGTCCTCAAAGACGACTTGAGCCAGAAAAAGGCCGCAGACGCAGCGCCGGAAGCCCGCTACACATTCACCGAGGCCGAACTGGATGCCTATGGCATTCGCGAGCTGCAGGTCCTCGAAGACATCCTGCGGCGCAGCGAGCACCAAAAGGACGACCGTACCCTGGCCGATGTCAGCCGGCGTATCCGACGCAAGATCGGCTGGAAGGACGATCCGTTCTTCCGCGACGACGCGCGCTTCCTGCAGGACTACTACACCGCGCTGCGCCGCCGGCTGGAACAAGGTCTGCTGTTCGGTGAACGGCGCGAAACCAAACACGATCCCGCGATCTTCGATGCCAAGCGGCGCAACGGCGCCAACGGCAATGGCGTCAAGAACGATGGCGCCAACGGCAGCAGTACCAAGAACGACGCGGGTTGGAAGCCCTAGTCGTTCTTCCAGTGCCCTTCAACCGCGAACGCCTCGTCCGGGCCAGGCCACGGCGGCATGGTGACGAGAACAAAGGTCAGGGGCTCGGCACCGGTGTTGCGAAACTGGAAGTGGGTGCCCAACGGGATCGTCAGGCTGACGCCGGTTCGAAGCGTCGTCACCTCTTCGCGCTCTCCCTGACGGCGCCACATCTCACCCTCTCCGGTCAAGATGTACCAGAGCTCTTCGACCGTGCGGTGGCTGACCGGTGCCGCCACCTCGCCGGGATCGAGCGTGAAATGCGCCATGCTGCCGCCCTCAAGTTTGCACAGCAGACGCACCGCCGACCCGTCCGGCGCCAGACCTGAGGGCCCGTCGGGAAGGGCAATCGTGTCGAACGGCTCCGGCGTTTCCATTGTGTTACGATCCCCTCGTATCGCTGTGGTCCAACCGTTCGACTGGTAGCGCCGGAGGCGGCCCTGTTCAATGATGTTCTCGCTTGGGCGCGATGTGGCCGCCTTGTCAGCCTTTCCCTTGCCATCCTCGCCATCATGACATCGTCCGCTCACGCAACCTTTGACGACATCCAGATCGAGACGGCGGGGCCGCAAGGTCCGATGCGGGGCACACTCCTGTTGCCCGATGGTGATGATGTTCCGGTCGTTCTGATTATCCCGGGTTCCGGCCCGACCGACCGTGACGGCAACAACCCCCTGGGCGTTAAGGCGTCAACCTATCGCCTGCTCGCCGAAGGCCTGGCGCAGAGCGGCATCGCCAGCGTGCGTGTCGTCAAACGCGGCATGTTCGCCAGCGCCACTGCGGTGGCGGACGCGAACGCGGTAACGCTTGACGATTATGCGAACGACGTCCACGCCTGGGTCGCGACGATCCGCGAGCGCACCGGACGCGGCTGCGTCTGGCTGCTGGGTCACAGCGAAGGCGGCACGGTCGCCATGGTGGCGGCGGCCGAGGATGACGCGGTCTGCGGCGTCCTACTCGTGGCGACGCCCGGACGCCCCCACGGTGATGTCATACGCGAACAGTTGCGCGCCAACCCGGCCAACGCGCCGATCCTCGACGAAGCGTTCGAAGCGCTCACGCGGTTGGAAGCCGGCGACCGGGTCGACACTACGGCCGTGCACCCGGCACTTCTGCCCCTCTTCGCTGATGAGATCCAGGGTTTTATGATCGATCTCCTGAGACACGATCCCGCCGCCCTCGCCGCGGACCTGCGCGTCCCCGTCCTTGTCCTGCAAGGCACGCGCGACATACAGGTAACGACCGCGGACGCCGAACGGCTCGGTGCCGCCAACAAGGGCGCGGATGTCGTGGTGCTACCAGACACCAACCACGTCTTGAAGACTGTCACCACTGATGATCGGAACGCCAACCTCGCGACCTACGCCGACCCGGACCTGCCGCTCGCGCCCGGCGTGGTGCCAGCCGTGGCAGCGTTCATCCGGGGCCATGGCGACCAGCGTTGATGGCCCGGCGGCCTCAGCGAAGACCTCGTTCAGGCCCTCGACCACAGGACGAGCCAAGTCTCGATGAGATCGCGAAACCGCTGCCGGCCAAAGCTGGCGAAATGTCCGCCATGGACGACGGACACGGGAAGCGCAATCAGTCGCTCAAGGCTCGCAACATAGTCGCTTCGCTGACCGACATAATCACCGTCGAACAACGGTCCGTCGTAAATCGTATCGCCGGAAAAGAGGATGCCCGTCGACTCCTCCCACAAGGAGATACTGCCTGGCGAGTGGCCCGGTGTGTGGATTACCTCGAAGTGCCTATCACCAAGGTCGATGATGTCGCCATCGCCGACCGTGCGGGTCGCCGGCGCCGATCTGACCTTGTACTCAGTCGACCGGAACGGGCCCGGCGGTAGTTGGCTAAAGATGGAGTCTCCCGCGAAGACGTTGTCCGCGCTTGGATCGGCAAGCAGCTTAGCCTCCTCGGCATGGATCAATCGGCTCTCGAACTCGTGCATGCCGCCAATGTGGTCAAAATGGAAGTGTGTTGCCACGGCGCTTAGCGACCGTTCGGTTACCAGTGGTATCTGCTGGCGAAGACTGACCACGCCCAGACCACTATCCACGAGCAAGTCCTGATCGCGGCCGCGCACATGCCAGATGTTGCAGCGGGTGAAGGCAACGACATGGGGTTCGTAAATCAGCGTGAGATCATCGGACACGCTCTCAGTTTCGAACCAGGATTCTGGTGTTGCTACGCGCATTGGGTCTCCCCTGACATGTCAGGCATACGGCGTTGACTGTCCCCCGGTCAAACGCAAGACTTGTTTGGGACGGCTTGGGCGGGACCACCGTGCATTTCGCCCTAGACCGGAGCCGGATGGAGGTGACATGAGCCTCGGATCGCCAACGCCTCGTGTAGAGGCTTCATCGGACGCCTTGCGAACACCTCGCGAGGCCTATTCGCGAGACGGCATCACCAAGCTGAGCGGCGTTCTCGACGAAGCTATTCTCACCCTGTGCCGCGACGCCTTCGACTGGAGCCTGAGTCATCCCGGCGCCTTCACCAAGACAATCTACGAAGGCACCGAGCACGAGCACTGGGCGGACAACGTCAACCCGGCCGCACGCGAGCGATGCCGGGCGTTGGTGACCGCGCCAGTGTTTGCTGACATCACCGGTGCGATCTTGGACAGCCAACACGTCTGGTATTCGGCCGAAGAGATCTTCCTGAAACGCGGCACGAACGTCGGCCGCACGCCCTGGCATCAGGACACGGCTTACGCGCCCTATGGCGGCAAACAGTGGTGCAATCTGTGGATCAGCTTTGAATCTCTGCCCGCGCACAACGCGATCGAAGTCGTGCGCGGTTCGCACCTTGGACCGCAATACGACGGCAGTTCTTATGACGATCCGGACAACCCGGCCAAACCGCTTCATGGCGGCCAATGGACGCCACTGCCCGATATCGAGCGCGACCGCGCCACCGATGCTGACGCTTGGGACGTCATTGCCTACCCGTCCGAGCCCGGTGACGTCATCGCCTTCCACCCCCACGCGCTACATGGCGGTGCGCCGTTGGATGCACACTGCACCGAACGTCATACCCTGGTCCTCCGCTTTTTCGGCGACGACGCCTTCTACCGGCCTCTGCCCCCAGGCAGCCACAGCATTTGGGACGACGATGCCGACGCGAATGTGCGGGAAGACTTCGTCGGACTTCAGCCCGGCGATCACCTGAGCGAGGGCGCGTTCCTGCAGATCAAGTAGCCGGCCAGAGCGACGTTCAAGCGGCGGATATCTGTGACAGCGCGGGCTGGTTCGCGCTTTGTGAGAACTGCCGGCAGGCCGCAGCGATCGCGGCGGACGTATAGACGGCCGGCTTTACATTGGTGCGGAAACCCTGTGCTTCCAGGGCTTCCCACGAACGCCGCGTGTAATCCGACAATCGCTCATGGCCGCAATCATAGGCCTCTGGCCGGAACTCTGACCGCTCAACGATCGCCTGCCAATCACACGTATGAATGACTTGCCCGCCTTGGCTCAGCCTGGCGAGCGCGGCGAGACATTTGTTTCGAACTCTCTCAGGAATGCTGCCGCGCGGGTTCGGATGATAGCCATTCTCGGCCAACGCTTCAGACAGCGACAGATTGAACTGGTTTCGATCCGATGGGTCATTCAGGTCGCACTGAAGCCACGCCGCAATGAGGTCGCGTTGCACGAGCGGATAGGAAATCGGCAGGTACCAGTCGCAGAGGTCAAACGACATCGATATCCACCGCGCCTGATGCCATTTCAAACGCAGCATGGCGAGCGCGCGATGCTGCCCGACGTCGCGCGCGAGATCGCGGTAGGTGTCCCTGATAAACGCCGACAGCGTCTCACGCTCCTTCGCGAAGACGTCCTTTAAGATCGGATCGTTCAGCCTTAGCGCCATGACACGAATGACCGCGCTTTCGTCGGACCCATTCTCCAGCACGCCAAACAGGGAATCCCTGAAGACGTCGCCCAGGTAGCCAATGGACGCCAAGTTGGCCTTGTCGGCGACCCAGTCGAAGCCAACCATGTTGTGGGCCGCCTGCAGTCCGGAACAGCCGGCATTGAGCGTCACGATTTCGTCCAGATAGGTTTCCAGTGTCCAGTCCTGGAAAGGCACGGCCGAAAACTCAAGCCCAAGTCGTCGGGCTCTTCTTTTTGCGCGCAGCACGTCGATGGACTTGGGTTCACCAAACGTGGCGCAGCGCGTGGGTGTCGGTGCGCGCGCCAGGGCAAGTGCGAGTGAATCCCGTCCACCGGACAGCATGAGAATGGAGTTGGCGTCATAACCTTCACGCGCCACACCGCTATCCAACATCGAGCGGAAGGAGGCGCTCGTGAGCGGTGGGACGTCGATATCGAGCAGACCGCGAATGCCGTCGCCATGGGTCTGGCGAACATCAATCGACTGGTCGGCGTTGCGGATGGCGCTCAGACGACCGCCCGCCTCCAGTCTGTAGATCCCGCGAAAGTGGGTTTCATCGAAGGCCTGGATACCCGCCAACTGGCTCGCGACGCCCAGGTCGTTGAGCTCGGGCGCGCTCGGCAGCGCTGCGGCGACCAGACCCAGATGGGAGCCAAAGTAGAGGCACCCCTCCACCTGCGCATAGAAGACCGTGCCCGCCCCGATGCAGTCTGTCAGAAGCTCGACGCCATCGAGCTTGACCACCAGCGCGGCAAACTTGCCATCAATCTTGTCGGGTGCTGGCAACGCGTGGTGGTCGATCAGGCAGTTTCCCAGCAGCCGATCGTCGACAAAGGGCCGACCGGTATAGAGGATCTGTGCATCGACCGGTTTTTCGAAGGTGAGAGCGCCGTTGTCGCGCCCGATGAAGGCGAGAGACGCCGGCCCGACACGCAAACGTGTCGTGGGCCTGCCACAGACGGTATTCAGGTCATCGCGTAGGCTTGCACCCGCACCGCACACGCCAACAAATGCCCGGACACCGAGGGGCTGCGATCGCCTCGGAACTTCCATCGACATCAACACTCAAATGTCTATCCCCGGACCCAGTGTACGGCTTCCGGGCGCTCGCGGCTACCAGTCGGAGAACATCTGTGGTCCCATCACCTGAACACAACCAAAGATTCACGGGATCTAGATGTCTTCAAATCTGATTTGCCCTGCACGAACAACGAACTTGCCTTGTCTCTTCGGTCGAACGCTACGAGATAGTGCCTCACGATTGAACACAGGTGTACACACCCCTTCTTTGCGTCTAGCCGACGGGGTCCGGAATGCATCTATTCTCCTACCCCTCGCTTCCTCTGCAATGTCCTTACACTTGGAGTAGCCACTCTCATCCTGACTTGTCAGCTCAGGACATCCTGCCCAGATCTGGAAGAGATCCATCGTACGACCAGAAAAGTCAGCTTCGCATAGCCAATAGTAGCGTGGAGCTGACACAGATCCTGTTGGATTAACGAACGACTGATCTTTCGAAAGGTGAAACCTGATCTCCGCGATAGACGTTTCGTCATCCAACGCCGAGTAGAAGACTGCTTTACTTCCATCAGTAAATCGCGATTTGCGAAACGGTGTCGTGTATCGAGGATTTTTGCTTTGATCAAAGACCTTGTCGATCAGTTGGTCAAAGTTCTCAACGTAACCAATCTTGCTCAGTCTAGCCCGGACATCGCCAATACCATCAGGGCTTACTCCTCGCTCAACAAGCGAGCGAACCACGGATTCTGAGAACGCAGACAACCGAACTACCTGAAGATCCTCATGCTGTACCCCTAGTCGACTCAGCAATTACTTCAGTCCGCGCAATTCTTCGACAAAATCGTTTACGTGTAAGATGTTGAGGAAAGTGCCTTCAAGCATGTAGGAGAGAGCAGTTTCTCCTCGCAGCTCTTCGCGCGGTGACGTTAGCCAATCCAGCTCTGCAGCAGCATCATCATCAAAGACTGCTCCTAAACCCAGGCTAATTGCGACTACATATGTCATCCTATCTTCTACATCGCCCGGCAAAACCGACTGTTCACCGCTCAGTATCCTGGATGCAAGATCCGGTACATTTTCAAGGTGCAACAACATGATCATCGACATCAAATCGAGCTGCCATCTCTGGCAAATCTTGCAAAATGCCTCCACAATCCCGGTTGACTTTTGGCGACGTCCAGATCCCCAGGTATTATTCTTACTGTGAGCAATGAAGACCTGATCAGCAAAAACAGAACCGGGCTTAAGTGAGGCTCGCTCAAGTTCTGCCAGTCGAAACTCCACGTCTTCAAGCTTCGTCCGAACGTTTTTGCTCGATACCTTGTAAATGAAACGCGAATCTGCCCCGCGCACGGAGCCAGCGGTTCTGACTTCGACAAACCGGTTTGACGCTTGATGGCCGAGTGAGTTGGACATCCCCGGGTTGAGCCTCAGGCTGTTTGCACCAACTCTTGGAGCCAACTTCGAAGCAGAAATGTTACTCATGACTCTTAACAGAATTCTCTAAGTTTAGGCCGATTTTACCTAGTATCATATTGTCGATTCTCCTGACTAATTCAAACTGCTCTTCTGGCACTCCAAATTCAGATGTGTCGTGAAGCGCAAATTCCCTTAAAATGAATAGGTTAGCGTCGGTTAGCACAGATCTCTCGATGGTAGCTCTCGCACTCCACACACCATTATCGTCAACCAGGCTGAATCGAATAGCAGGTTGCAGGGTATGACCAGAATAAGCTTCTGACTTAACTCTAAGGTCGGGATGTGTACCTAAGTCGAGTATGCGCGAAAGCTGATCTCCATCACCCAGTCTTAAATGCCAGCTAGAGTTTGCCTCAACTGAAGTAACTTTGACCTCCGCAAACTCTCCCAGAAAGCCGTTGTAGGCTTTCAGCATTATGTCGTCGGCAAAGTTGATTCGGTCAGGCGTTATGGTTGGAAAGTCGACCAATACGCCATTTGGACGGAGCGTAATTGTATCGCTTCCGCCATAGATTTTGAGTGTCGCACTATAGTCGCCTAGGGAATTTCCGGATGTACCTACTAGGTCAGTCGGTTGAATGGACACTTCGTCGTTTAAAGTAGTGTAAAGCGCTTTGAAGAAACGTGTCGGAATTGCTGGCGACCAACCGAGAAACGGCTCCTCGAAAATCGCACCGGCCCGAGCAGAGGCACTTACAAGATCCACCTTGTCCATCGTAGTAATCAATACTCTCTATGATGCAGACCTAGTTGAATACCATCACTTAGCCTCAACCAGGTCAATCAATCTCGCAAATCCGACTTTAGCGTTAGCAGAGAGTGTTGATCGAGCAATCGAGCGCCAGGAGCTTGCTGTCAGAGTTTCCTGCAGGCTCCACTAGACCTGCTCACCTCACCAGATAAAGATGGCATCCCCTAGGGGAATCGAACCCCTGTCTCCACCGTGAAAGGGTGGTGTCCTAACCGCTAGACGAAGGGGACGCTGTGGGTCGGCCTGGCGGCAGAAGAAAGCGTGACATATAGGTTCGACCGCGCGAAATCAAGGGGGCTGGATCACACCCCGCGCGGGGCCCTGTGCGGGCAGCGGGCGGGCAGGCTATAGTGGCCGGGACCGCCTGCGCCGCCCTATCCAGAGGACCCATGACCGATTCCACCCTTGCCCACGCCATCACCCAGGCGGTCGATAACCTGTTCGACGATCAGGTTGCGTTTCTGCAGGAACTCGTGCGCTTCCCCTCCCAGCGTGGCCAGGAGCACACGGCCCAGGATTTCATGCATGACGCCATGAAACAGCGCGGGCTGGCCATGGACCGCTGGGCGATCGATGTCGACACGATCAAGGACCATCCCGGCTTCTCGCCGGTCTGTGTCAACTATGACAACGCGATCAACGTGGTGGGCACGCACCGCCCGCGCGAGGCGGCCGGCCGCTCGTTGATCCTGAACGGCCATATCGACGTGGTACCGACCGGCCCGGTCGACATGTGGAGCTTCCCGCCCTATGAGCCCGCCATCAAAGACGGCTGGATGCACGGCCGCGGCTCTGGCGACATGAAGGCCGGCCTGGCCGCCAACCTGTTCGCCTATGACGCTTTGAGACAGGCCGGTGTACAGCCGGCGGCCCATGTCTATTTCCAGTCGGTCACAGAAGAAGAATGCACCGGCAACGGCGCGCTCTCCTGCCTGGTGCGCGGCTATCACGCTGACGCCGCGCTGATCACCGAGCCGACCCATGACAGCCTGGTGCGCGCCAATGTCGGGGTCGTCTGGTTCCAGGTCGAGATCCGCGGTCGGCCCGCTCATGTCGCGGAGTCCGGCAGCGGCAACAGCGCGATCACCGCGGCCTACCGCATCATCGACGCGTTGCAGGCGCTGGAAGACGAGCTCAACGCCGAGAAGGACGAACACCGCTATTTCGAAGACATGGACAAGCCGATCACCATCAATGTCGGCAAGATTGAAGGCGGTGACTGGGCCTCGTCGGTGCCGTGCTGGTGCCGGCTGGACGTGCGCGCCGCACTTTATCCCGGGACCAAGGTGAAGGACGCTCAGCGCGCCATCGAAACGGCCATCGCCGGCGCGACGCGCGACCACCCCTATCTGTCCAACCATCCGCCGTCGATCACCTATAACGGCTTCACCTCGGAAGGGTATGTGCTGGAAGAAGGCAGCGAAGCCGAGGCCTGCCTCCGGCGGGTTCATTCAACGGTGTTCGAACAGGACCTTGCGTCCGGCGCCACGCCCGCCTATCTCGACGCGCGGGTTTCCGTGCTCTATGACGACACGCCCGCCCTGGTCTATGGCCCGATCAGCGAACGTATTCACGGTTTCGACGAACGGGTCGAGCTGAACTCTTTGCTGCGCGTGACAAAATCGGTGGCCTTGTTCATGGCCGACTGGTGCGGTACCGAACCACATTGAGCGGTTGGGATTCTCTATGATGCGTTATCTGGTGCTTGTGTGGTGTCTGGTTCTGGCGTGGCCCGCGTCGGCCCAAGAGGACGGGGAAACCGGCGAATCCACGGTCGAGGGCGAGGTCCAGCAGCTCGAGAGCGCCGCCGAAGAGGCGGCAGCAGAAGCGGAGGACGCGGAGCCTCGTCCACTCGAACCCTTCACCCTGCAGATCAAGTGGCTGCCCCAGGCACAGTTCGCCGGCTACTACGTCGCCCAGGCAAACGGGTTCTATGCGGAAGAAGGCCTCGACGTCACCATCCTGCCGGGCGGCCCGGACATCGACCCGCTCAGTGCCCTAAGAAACGGATCGGCCGATGTCGCGATCGACTGGCTGCCGCCGGTCCTTTATGCCAGCGAGCGCGGCGCGTCACTGGTCAACATCGCGCAGATCTTTCAGTTCTCCGGCCAGACGGTCACATGCCGTGATGCCGCCGGCATCGAAACGCCGGAGGATCTGCGCGGCAAGACCGTCGCGTTCAACAAGGGCGGTGACGAGTTCACCGTGCGCGCCTGGTTCAGCAGCCTCGGCATACCGCTCGACGGGTCGGACGATGGCATCACGCTGGTCGACCGTGCGGTCGGTGTCAGCGACCTTATCGACGGCACCGCCGACTGCATCACCGCACAGACCTATAACGAGCTTGGCATGCTCGAAGAACGCGGCTTCAACGCCAACAACATGACCATCTTCGATTTCGAGGAACTGGGCGTGGCGACATTGCAGGATGGTATCTATGCGACCCAGTCAGCGCTGAGCGACACCGACAAGGTCGACCAGATCGTCCGCTTCCTGAGAGCATCGCTGAAGGGTTGGCGCTCGGCGCTGGCCCGCCGCGACACCGCCGTCCAACTGGTCCTGCAGGCGATGGAGGACCCCACGGCTTCGCGCGATCATCAGCTCCATATGATTACCGAGGTCGGACGGCTGATCGGACCGACCGACGACTTCCTGGGCTTGCTGACGCCCGAATCCTACGAGGTCACCATCAATCGCCTCGAGGAAGGCGGCGTCCTGGCGCAGGCGCCGGCACAGGGCTGGTCGCACTCACTCTGGCTCCAGGCACAATAGGTTCATCATGTCCCAGCATCACATTCCCCAGATGACATGGCAGGAAGTCGGTGAGCGTTTCGAGGCTGGCGCCATCGTGCTGTTGCCGATCGGCGCCAATGAAGGCCACGGCAGACACCTGCCCCTGGCGACCGACACCATCATCGCGGTCCACACCTGCGAGCTCGTCGCCGAGCGAGTCGATGCCGTCATCGCGCCGGCGATTCACTGGGGCTACAAGTCGCAGATGCGCACCGGCGGCGGCCACCATCGCACTGGCAATATCGGCCTGACTGGCAACACGCTCTCGGCCGTCGCGGCCGAGGTGCTGGTCGACCTGATGGAAAAGGGCGTGCGGCGCGTGGCGCTGATCAACGGCCACTTCGAGAACACCTGGTTCGTCACCGAGGCCTGCCACCGCGCGATTGGCGAGGCCGGCCTGCCGGAAGGCGAGATGCGCATGCTGAGCACGGCATGGTGGGAAATGGCCGATGAGGATGTCCTGAAGGCATGTTTCGAGCGGCCGCCAGGCACAATTGAGTACGAACATGCCGCGCTCCTAGAAACCTCGATCATGCTGTCGGCAAGTCCCGATCTCGTCCATATGGACCGCCTGCCCCAGCACGAATTTCCGGCATTTCCACCCTATGACATCTTCCCGCCCGACATGAGCTGGGCGAACGAAACCGGCGTGCTGGCACCGACCGATGGTTCCAACGCGGAGTCCGGCGCGAAGCTGATGACCATCGTCGCCGATCGCATCGCCGAAGCAGTCATCAAGGAACTGGGCGCCATTCGGCGGGTGTAGCCAACCTCAGGACCTGGCGGGCGCGACGTCCTCGACGACCAGCTGCGCACCTTCCCGGCCCTGCCAGCGGTCGGCCCGCAAGTGACCGGCAACGTGCAGCGGCGCACCACCCGCATTCATCAATGTCTGACCCAGCGGCGACCCCGCGGCGCGGAAGGCAATTGCTTTCAACCGCGCACCGTCGCCGCCGCCGAGAATGCAGCGTACGTGGTCGGTCCCCACGACATCGGCCCGCACGACCGTCGCGTCGGCGACGACAAAGCGCGGCTCGGCGTTACCGACGCCGAACGGACCAACGCGTTCGACTGTCTTGACCAACTCCGGTGTCGCCGCGGCGGCGCTCAACGCACCGTCGATGCCCATGTCCGGCACCGCAGCTACATTGGCACCCGCGTCCGCCAAGTGTGACTGCAAGAAGGCCGTGACATCGCCGAGCTTGTCGGCACCAACCGTAATGCCGGCCGCCATGGGATGGCCGCCGCCGTTGATCAACAAACCGGCCCGACGCGCCGCCGTGACCGCCGCACCCAAGTCGACGCCGGCCACCGAGCGGCCCGACCCCTTGCCGACGCCGTCAGACACCGATACGACGACGAACGGGCGATGAAAGCGGTCGACGAGACGGCTCGCGACAATGCCGATAACGCCGGGATGCCAGTCTTCGGACGCAACGACGACCAAACTGGGGTCCGACGCCATGGCGGCTTCGGCCTGATCCAACGCATCGTTCAGGGCGGCCTTTTCAAGCGAGCGACGCTCGGTGTTGAAATCATCGAGGCGCATGGCGATGCCGACCGCCTCGTCGGCGTCCTCCGTGCTCAACAGTCGCGCGCCGAGATCAGGCTGGCCGACGCGTCCTCCTGCGTTGATCCGTGGCCCCAGCACGAAACCAGCATGGTACGCGCCCGGTGTTTCGCTGATGCCGGCGATCTCCGCCAGTGCGTTCAGGCCCGTGTTGCCGCGCCGGCTCAGAACCTTCAATCCCTGGGCGACGAAGGCGCGGTTAAGACCCGACAGCGGCACGGCGTCACACACCGTACCCAGCGCGACGAGATCGAGCCAAGCCATCAGGTCGGGTTCGGGCCGATCCTTGAACCAGCCGCGCTGGCGCAGCACCCGGTTAAGCGCCACCACGGTCATGAAGGTCACACCGACCGCGGCAAGCTGCCCAAGGCCGCTGCTGTCATCCAAACGGTTGGGATTGACGACGGCGTGGGCACGCGGCAGGTCTGCCTCGGCCATGTGATGATCCAGAACGACAACGTCGATGCCGGCCTCCGCCGCAAGGCGCAACGGTTCATGCGCGGCAATGCCGCAGTCGACGGTGACGACAACGCCTGCACCTCGATCACGCAAGCTGACCAGCGCCGGTGCGTTTGGGCCGTACCCCTCCTTGATGCGGTCGGGAATGTGGACGGCGATCGCGCCGCCGATTGCCCGCACGTAACGTGACAACAATGCCGACGACGTCGCGCCGTCGACGTCGTAGTCACCGAACACGCCGATCGTCTGTTGGGACTCGATCGCGTCGGCAAGGCGCGTCGCCGCGCCTTCCATATCGGTAAGCGAGAGAGGATCCGGCAATGCCGATCGCAAAGTTGGATTGAGGAATGCCTCGACACCGTCGAGATCAACGCCACGCGCGGCAAGCACGCGGGCCACGACATCAGGAAGATCAAGACGCTGGGAAAGCGCCAAGGCCAGGGCCTCGTCTTTAAGGCGCGGCCGCCAACGGCGTCCGGTTACGGACCGGTCAACACCCAAGACCGCGTCCGTCATGACGCCTAGCTGCCGGTCAGATAGGTCTTGCGCGCCAGATTGTGGTCGGCCGAGACCTTACGCACAGTGCCGCTGCGCGAGCGCATGACGATCGACTCCGTCTGCACCTGATCGCCATGGTGATGCACGCCGCGCAGCATCCAGCCATCGGTAACACCGGTCGCCGAAAAGAAGATATCGCCGTGCGCAAGCTCACCGATGCTGTAGGTCTTGGCCAGATCGGTGATGCCCATCTTGCCGGCGCGGAGCTTTTCATCGTCGTTGCGGAAGTGCAGCTTGCCCTGGAACTGGCCGCCGATGCACTGCAGCGCGGCCGCCGCCAGCACACCTTCGGGTGCGCCGCCGATGCCCATATAGATGTCAATGCCTGTCTCTGGCCGCGTGGTGGCGATGACGCCAGCGACGTCACCATCCTGGATCAAGCGAATACGCGCCCCGGAATCGCGTACGGCGGCGATCAGGTCCGCATGACGCGGACGGTTGAGGATCAACACAACGAGATCCTCGACCTTTTTGCCTTTGGCATCGGCAAGGCGGTGCAGATTGGCCTTGGGCTTGTCGTTGAGATCGATGACGCCGTCCGGCAGGCCGCCGCCAACAGCGATCTTGTCCATGTAGGTGTCCGGCGCGTTCAAGAAACCGCCATCCTCGGCAAACGCCAGGACGGCAAGGGAGTTGGCGCCGCCGGTGGCGCAAATGGTTGTGCCTTCCAGGGGGTCAAGCGCTATATCGACCTTCGGCCCCTTCCCGGTGCCGACCTTCTCGCCGATATAGAGCATCGGCGCCTCGTCGCGCTCGCCTTCGCCGATCACCACCGTGCCTTCGATATCCAAACCGTTCAGCCATGTGCGCATGGCGTCGACGGCAACCTGATCGGCGGCCTTTTCGTCACCGCGCCCCATCAACGATGCCGCCGCGACCGCGGCCGCTTCGGTGACTCGAACGGCTTCCAGTGCCAGATCCCGACCCAGCTCCGTCATGGCTCCTCCTGTTTTCGCTCCCCCGCAGTCTACGCTACAGGTTCTCAATTCTGATCATGCGCGGTTCTTCGATCATGACATCCAGCGCAGCGATCCGCTTCAGCGCTTCCATCATGGCGGCTTCTTCGGTGTCGTGCGTGGTCAACACGACGGGCACCCTTTCCCCGGGGTCGCGGCCGCGCTGCAGCAGGCTCTCAAGCGAGATCGCGTGATCGCGAAGGATGGCTGAGATGTCGGCGATAACGCCGGGCTGGTCGACCACGTGCAGGCAAATGTAGTAGCAGCCAAATCGCCGGTCCATGGGGGCGCCGGGCTGGTCTTCCAGATCGCCCGCAGGCATGTTGAACAGCGGCAAACGTAGGCCACGCGCGATATCGATGATGTCCGCCGCCACCGCCGACGCGGTAGGCCCGCCACCCGCGCCCCGCCCGACATAGGTCGTGACATCGGCCTGATCGCTCTCCACCTCCACGGCGTTGAAGACACCGTTGACGTGGGCGATGTTGGCGTTGAGCGGCACCATGCAGGGGTGGACCCGCTGGGCAATGCCGTGTTCCGTCTCCTCGGCGATGCCTAAGAGCTTGACGTCAAAACCGAGTTCGGCGGCAAACGCAATATCCTCAGGCGTCACCTGTTGGATGCCCTCGACATGGACGCCGGCGAAATCCACCGGCCGGCCGAAGGCCAGACTGGTCAGAATGGCAAGTTTGTGGGCGGCATCGCCGCCGCCGATATCCAAGGTCGGATCGGCTTCGGCATAACCAAGATCCTGGGCCTCGGCCAGCACGTCGGCAAACGGCGCGCCATGCTGGCCCATCTGGGTCAGGATGTAGTTCGACGTGCCGTTCAGGATGCCGTAGAGACGTTTGATCCGGTTGCCGGCCAATCCTTCGCGCAAGGCCTTCACGATCGGGATGCCGCCGGCGACGGCGGCCTCGTAACCGACATGCACGCCATTGGCATCGGCGAGCCGTGCGATCTCGGTACCATGGACGGCGAGCAGCGCCTTGTTCGCGGTCACCACATGCTTGCCGGCGCCAACCGCGGCGCGCACCAGATCGAGCGCGACGCCGTCTTCGCCGCCGATCAACTCGACGACGACATCGACATCGTCGCGACCTGCCAAGTCGCGGGCGTCATCGGTCCAGGCGATACCGCCGAGGTCGACGCCACGGTCGCGCGATTTGTCCCGGGCGGAGACGGCACTGACCTCCAGCACGCTTCCAGCGCGCTGTTCGATGGTCGCCTTGTTGTCGCGCAACAGAGCCAGCAAGCCACAACCGACCGTGCCCAAGCCGGCAATTCCCAGACGCAACGTTGCCATTAGTTCGTAAAGTAGACGTCGACGCGCCGCTGCTGGGCCTCGTCGATTTGGCCCTGGGCCAGGTGAGCAGAAGCCTGATCGCCCTGGGCATCGACGACGATGTCGCGGCTGGGGACACCCTGGCGGACGAGTTCGTCGGCGACGGCGGTTGCGCGGTCGACCGAGATCTTGAAATTGACCAGCGCCTCGTCGGTCGCGTTCTTGTTGCCGGGATCATGGCTGGCATAGCCGACAAGGCGGATCTTCCCGCCACGTTCGCGGTAGATGGCGGCAAGTTGCCCGATGATCTCGCGGTCCCTGTTGTCCAGCGCTGTCGATCCAAGGTTGAAACGGATGATCGCGGCCAACGTCTCAAAGCCATTGGCGGTGATGGTTGGCGGTGGCGCATCGGAGAAGCTTGCGGTTACCGTGGCCGCCCCGGAACCGGCCGACACCGCATCGGCACCGGACTCCGAAAACAGCGTGTCAAATGTCTGCTGTACCCCGCCCGCGGGGCTGTCGGATACGGTGACCTCGCGTTCGACGACTTCTTCGGACGACGATGGCGAAGACACCGGTTCGTCAACCGCAGCCACCGCCGGCGCCGCCGCGACAATGACCTCTTCAGCAACGGTATCGTCGACAACAACCGTCTCCGCCTCCATTGAACCCGAGATGGAGGGTGTCGGCGCCGGCGCCACAGCGACTTCCGTGGCCACCGTTCGGCCGACCACCTGCGGCGGCAGCGCGTCATCTGGCGAGCCCTCGGGTATCTGGATCTTCGGTTCACCGGGTTCGACAACCGTCTCGCTCACGACCGTCTCGTCGGACACACCATCGATGCCGGCAGTCTCGGCAACAACCGTTTCCTCGACCACGGCAGCGGAGGATGTGGGCGCCGTCTCGGTCACGGTAGCGCTACCGATCACGGCCTCGTCGATATCATCGTCCGGCATGGCGTAGGCATCTGCGTTGTCGCCGTCGCGTTCGGACTGCGCGACCAGAGACGGGCTTGTCCGGTCGGCCTCATCTTCAACTGCCTGCGCAACAACGGTCTCTTCGGTCATCACGTCGTCGGACACGGTTTCTTCGACAACGGTTTCTTCGACAATGGCCTCCTCAACAGCCGTCTCCTCGACGACGGCCTCGGCGACAACCGTCCGCTCGACCACGACCTCCTCGGCGACGAGTTCGCCCGAGTCCGTTGTGACGGTCTCGACCTCCTGGACCTCGACCTCTTCGACCACGGTCACGGTCTCGACTGTCTCGGTCGCTTCAGCGTCTGTCTCGCCATCCAAATCAAAGAAGCCGAAGAGGTCGTTATCTTCCTCGACCTCTTCCTCGATGACTTCCGGTTCGGGAACCGGAACAGGCTCGAACTCGACCTCGTCCTCGGCACGCTGGTAGTTGCCGCTGCTGTGCTGGGCATTCTGCAGATCCGACGTCAGCGACTGCTCAACCTGCTCGATATCCTCAAGCGTGGAGACGTTTTCCGGTGGCTCGGGCACCGAGCCGAGCGACGGGAAGTCCTCGTCGGCACCGGGAACCTCACCCTCCACCTCCGGCTCGTCCGACCAGTCGGTGATGTCGTAGTCGTCCGGCCAATCCGCACATGCCGCGAGCACGACGCAGGCCGCCACAACCCCTAGGGGCCGGGCAACAGCCAAGCGCCAATGCCGCCAGCCAATCCGATCTTTTGCACTGCAATCTGACATGGAATCCGTATATGTTCCGCGCCAACGCGAGGGCCAATACCTTAACCATTTTGCCCCCCACGACAACCGGGAACCGCCCTATAAGGGTGCCCGATTTGCCGGTGGCGGCAGCGAAAGACAGATTGATGAGCAAGCAAACCACCGAAGACAGCGCCGGGCCGGACTTCGACCCCAAAGAGTGGGCCAAGATCGTCGAGCAGAGCCAGCGGGTCATGCAGGAATACATGAACCGTCAGGCGAACGACTCCGGCGCTTTCGACGATGCCATGCGGATCGGCCAGACGTTCATGGAGGCGACCGCCCGGCTGATGAGCGATCCCGCCCGTCTGTTCGAAGCCCAGGCCAACCTGTGGCAGAGCTATATGGACCTGTGGCAGACGACCGCCCGGCGCATGGCCGGCGAGGAGGTCGAGCCCGTGGTCGCCCCGGCCAAGGACGATCGGCGCTTCCGCGACGAGAACTGGAGCGACAACGCGGTCTTCGACTACCTCAAGCAGTCCTATCTGCTGACGTCGAACTGGCTGACCTCGACCCTCTCCGACGTCGAGGGCCTGGACAAGAAGACCCAGCACAAGCTCGATTTCTACACCAAGCTGATCGCCGACGCGGCGTCACCCACGAACTTTGTCATGACCAACCCTGAGGTCCTGCGCGCGACCTACGAAAGCAACGGCGAGAACCTGGTCAAGGGCCTGAAGAACCTGTTGGACGATTTCGAGCGGGGTAACGGACAGCTCGCTATCCGCATGGTCGATGAAAAGGCGTTCAAGGTTGGCGACAATCTGGCGGTGACGCCCGGCAAGGTCGTCTTCCAGAACGACCTGATGCAGCTCATCCAGTACACGCCGACCACGGAGACCGTGCACAAGACGCCCTTGCTGATCATTCCGCCGTGGATCAACAAGTTCTATATCCTCGACCTGAAACCCGAAAACTCGTTCATTCGCTGGTCCGTGGAACAGGGCTTCACGGTCTTTGTCATCTCATGGGTCAACCCCGACGCCAAGCTCGCCAAGAAGACCTTCGACGACTATCTGGTCGAAGGTCCGCTCGCGGCCATCGACGCGGTCAAGAAGGCGACCGGCGAGGCCCAGATCAACGCGCTTGGCTACTGCATCGGCGGCACGCTTCTGGCCTGCACCATGGCCTATCTGGCCAAGCAGAAGAAGAAGTCGCCCGTGGCCTCGGCGACCTATCTGACAACGCTGGTCGATTTCGAGCAGGTCGGTGATGTCGGCGTGTTCGTCGATGAGGAGCAGGTTGAGGGCCTTGAGAAGCTGATGGCCAAGCGCGGCTATCTCGAGGGGTCCGAAATGGCGGCGACCTTCAACACGTTGCGCGCGAACGACCTCATCTGGTCGTTCGTGATCAACAATTACATGTTGGGCAAGGAGCCTTTCCCGTTCGACATTCTGTTCTGGAACGGGGATTCGACGCGCATGCCGGCGGCCATGCACAGCTTCTATCTGCGCAAGCTCTACCTGGCGAATGCGCTCTCGCAAGGTGAGCTCGTCCTGCTCGACACGACGCTCGATCTGGGCCGCATCAAACAGCCGTCCTATATCCTCTCGACGATCGACGACCACATCGCGCCATGGGTGTCGACCTATAAGGCAACGCAGCTCTATGGCGGCAACACCACCTTCACCCTCGCCATGTCCGGCCATGTAGCCGGCGTCGTCAATCCGCCGGTGAAGGAAAAGTACGGTTATTGGACCAATGCAGACCTGAAGCCGAGCCCGCAGGCGTGGTTGGATGGCGCCGAACAACACGGCGGTTCCTGGTGGCCCGATTGGGCCAAATGGCTTGCCAAGCAGTCCGGCGAACAGGTCCCCGCCCGCGTGCCCGGCGACGGCAAACTCAAGGCCATCGAGGATGCGCCGGGCTCCTACGTCAAGGTCGACCTGCGCCAGGATTGAACCCATTCAATAGAGCACGCGCAACCGGCATCGGCCCCGGTTAAGCTGGGTCGGTCATGGATCTCGTGCTCTTCACCAGCCTGCTCAGTCTGGCCTTTGTCGGGGCGGTCACGCCCGGCCCCAACAACCTGATGATCATGTCATCGAGCGCGGCGTTCGGCTGGCGCCGCAGCTTGCAGCACCTGTGGGGTATTGCGATCGGGTTCGCGTTCATGAACGCGGCGGTCACGCTGGGGCTCGGTCAGATTGTCGAACGGGTTCCGGAACTCCTTATCGCGGTCAAGATCGCCGGCGCCGCCTGGCTGTTATGGCTGGCCTATCAGTTCGTGCGGCCGAAATCGGCCACAGGAGACGGCCGGCCGACACGCGGGCGCCCGCTCCGCTTCCACGAGGCCGCACTTTTCCAATGGGTCAATCCGAAGGGGTGGACGTTCGCGCTGGCCGTGGCCAGCGGTTATGTCGGCCTGTTGCCGTCCCACTGGTGGCGCGCCGGCGTCGTCGCGCTCGTCTTCGTGTTCATGACGCTGCTATGCGCGGGCCTATGGATGCTGGCGGGCGAGGCCCTGCATCGCTATCTCAAGGGACCGCAGGCAAGTCGCATCTTCAGCCTGATCATGGCCGGCGTCATCGCCGCAACGGCAGTGGTGATCCTGCTGTCGTAGCAGGTTCAGCCGAGCTCTTGGATCGTCTCGCGATAGATTTTCGCGTGGTTCACGTAGCGGTCGATTGTCGCCTGGAACCCGGCGACCTCCTCATCCGAAAGATCGCGCATTTTCTTTGCCGGACTGCCCGCCCACAGCTCGCCGGACGGCACGCGTTTGCCCGGCGTGACCAAGGCGCCGGCGGCGACCATGGCGCCGGTTTCGACGACCGCGTCGTCCATTACCGTCGCGCGCATGCCGATGAAGCAGCGGTCTTCCAGCGTGCAGGCGTGGATCAGGCAGTGGTGGCCGATGGTGACCTCATCGCCGATCACCGTCGGCGAGCCGCGTCCGCTGACATGGACGACGGTCGCGTCCTGGATGTTGGTGCGCGCGCCGATTGTGATCGAATTGACGTCGCCGCGCAGGACCGAACTGGGAAAGACGCCGGTCAGCGAGCCGATCGTGACCTCGCCGGCGACAAAGACGCCAGGCGCGACGAACGCGTCGTCGGCGATCTGCGGCCAGGCGCCGTGATGGGGCAGGATGGTCGGGCCCGGCACACTCACGGAAACATGGGCGCGGCGGACAAACCGTCGGTTTCCTCGAAACCGGCCATGACATTCATGTTCTGCAGCGCCTGGCCCGAAGCGCCCTTGACCAGATTGTCGAGGGCAGAGACCAGGATCGCGCGTCCCGGCAGGCGGTCGGCGAACACCCCCATCAGGCAGAGGTTCGAACCGCGCACATGGCGCGTCGCCGGCGCCTGCCCCTGTGGCACCAGCTTGACGAACGGTTCGCCTTCGTAGCGCCTCGCGATCGCCGCGCGCAGGTCGTCGGCCGTGTGGCCGTTCTTCAAACGCACATAGCTCGTCGCCAGGATACCCCGGTTCATCGGCATCAGGTGCGGGGTAAAGCTGACCGCAATTGGCTCGCCCGCTGCCACCGACAGTTCCTGCTCGATCTCCGGGACATGCCGGTGGGTCGCGATGCCATAGGCATGAATGCCTTCGGAAACCTCCGTGTGCAGATTGGCTTCCTTAGGCGAACGGCCGGCGCCGGTCACGCCCGACTTGGCGTCGATGATAATGTCGCCGTGTTCGATCAGATCGTTTTCCAGAAGCGGCACCAGCGGCAATTCCGCCGCCGTCGTGTAGCAGCCGGGATTGGCGACCAGCCGAGCCTGACGCACCTTGTCACGATGAATCTCGGTGAGGCCGTAGACCGCCTCCTTCTGCAGGTCGATTGCGCGGTGCTTGCCGCCATAGACCTTTTCGTAGAGTGCGGTGTCGGTAAGCCTGAAATCGGCGGAGAGATCGACGACCTTCACGTGCTCCGGCAAGCCGGCGATGGTCTCCTGGGTCGTGCCGTGGGGCAGACAGCAAAAGACGGCGTCGACCTCGTCCCACGCGACGTCGTCGATGGTGACGAGATCCGGCAGATCGAGATGATGCAGGTGCGGGTAAACCTCGCCCATGGTCTCGCCGGCACGGCGGTCGGCGGTGAGCGCCACGATACGCAGATCCGGATGGCTGACCGCCAGGCGCAGCAGTTCGGCGCCCGTATAGCCACTTGCGCCCAAAATCGCGACATTCAGCTTACCGTTGGCCGACATGATGGTTCTCCTGCATTAGCGGCGCGGCTTCTAGCACAAGTGCCCGCCCGATGGCTAATCCGCCGATGCCCCGTCGCGGGAAGCGGCCTTGCGATAGGCGAAGGACTCGTCAAACCGTCCACGGATGTAATCACCGCACGTGACCGGCGGATAGTGGGCGTCCTCGCCTGGCCCGCGTACCGGATCGATCACCGTCTGGCTGTCGGGATCGACGGCCACGGCGATCGAAAAGCGCTCGCGCCCTGCCCGGTTGACCACCCGATGGCGTGTCGAGGCAAAGAGATCGTTGGTCCAGCGCTCCAGTAGATCGCCGACATTGACGACCAGGGTGCCGGGGATCGGATGGGCGGTCAGCCAGTCGCCGTCCCGTGCCAGGACCTCCAGGCCGCCGACATCGTCTTGGGCCAGGATTGTCATGCAGCCGTAGTCGGTGTGCGGCGCCACGCCGAACTGTGCGTCGTCGCGGGCCGCCTGGGTTGGATAGTGGATCAGGCTGGCGCGCGAGATCGGACGCTCGAACCCGCCGGTGAACGTATCCCTAGGCACGCCAAGCGCGGCGGCGAACGCGCCGAACATCAGGCGCGCGACATCATGGGCGCCGTCGAAATAGGCCATGAGCGCCTGACGCATATCGGGCATGGTGACCGGCCAGCGATTGACGCCGATCATCGCGCCCTCACCTGTAACGGCGGGATCGTCCACCGACAGGTCGAGCCCCCAGATATAGCTTTCCTTCAGGTCCGGCTGATCGTGTCCAGCCATCTTGGCTTCGCCGACCGGCAGCCAGCCACGATGGCGTTCGCTGACCCTGACCTCCCCTTTCACCGCATCAGGCTGGGCGAAGAACCGGCGCGAGCAGGCAAAGGCCGCGTCGACCACGTCTTGTCCCAGACCGTGGTTGCCGACATAGAAGAAGCCGGCCGTCGTTGCCGCGCGCAACAACCGCGCCCCGATGTCTTGATAAGCCGCATCACCGCCATCGGCATGCAACGGGCCGATGTCGATGACCGGAATGTCGTCGACCGCGATCTCGCGGGCATCGGCAAAGTCAGTCATCGCCCGGGCTTGCGCCGTAATAGCCGACCTGGTCGCCGTCGAGGCTGACACCCAGGCCGTTCAGCACCCGGTTTGAGTAGTTGAAGTAGGCGACGACCTGGTTCACTTCCAGGATCTCGCCATCGTCGCATCCGGTCTCGCGCAACGCGGCGATGTCTTCTTCTTCCATGACGCCGACCCATACGGTGAGCTTTTCTGCATAGCGCAACAGCGCGAGTTCCCTGCCGTCGAACTCCGCTTCCGGCGCGCGGCTCGTCAAGGCGGCGCGCACACGTTTCGCGCGTTCATCGTCACCGATCAGGCGCGCCGCGTTGGCAAAGTGATGTCTCAGGCTGTAGTTGCAGTTGTTGACGACGCTGACATAACTCGCGACGACTTCCAGGAACCACAGCGGCAGCACGGTCTGGGGGTGATGCAGGACGCTGCGATAAAGCGCTAGATGCCCCTCCATGGTGTGCGGCCGCAGCGAGTGAACGCGCATGACATTGTCGACGGTACCATGGGGCGTACGTGCGCTATCGAAAGCCTGAAGCAACGTCGTGTCCGCCTCTTCCTCGGCAATGATCTTGATCCAGGCGGCCATGGTGCACTCCGCTACACGTCAACTGCGCGTGATTATCGGCGATCCCGACACGATCACAAGTGGTGGTCGTCATCCATCCCCAGTTTAGCAGGCAAGACCGGTGCCTCGTCCTAGCGCCTCGAGGGATACACCGTGTTCGGCACGATACCGGCAACGATATCGGCCACTTTTTCGACCAACGCCATGCGCGGGTATCCCTTGCGGTAGGTCAGGCGCACGGTCCGCCCCGCTGTGCCACTTTTCTCGCGGCGCACGGCGATGCCGGCATCGGTAACCCAACCGCCGGAAAGGCTCATCGCCGGCACCAGCGTGATGCCGTCGCCGGAACCGACGAGTGAGAGAATGGTCGAGAGGCTGGTCTTCTGAGTCCTTGGACCGCCATTACCAACCGAATTGGAGCGATCCAGCTTACAGGCCTCGTAGATTTGATCGCGCAAGCAATGTCCGTCCGACAGAAGCAGCAGCTCATTCGGCTCAATCTGCTCAATGTCGACGGTCTCATCGTCGGTCAGTGGGTGATCGTTCGGCATCGCAACCCAGAACGGTTCGTCATACAAAACAATCTCCGACAGGACGGAATGGGTTGGGCTGGTTGCCAGGATCGCAACGTCCAGATCGCCGTTCACAAGCTGCTGCTCCAGATGATCGGTGAAGTCTTCGATCAGCTCCAGGCGAACATCGGGAAGATAGTACTTCATCGCCGGCAGCAGCAGCGGGGTCAGAAAAGGCCCGATGGTGAGCGGCATGCCAAGCGTGCACGAACCGACCAGCGGATCCTTATGCGCCGCCGCCGTCTGTTCCATGGCGTCCACGTTGCGCAGGATGTCGCGAGCCCGTTCGACTGTTCGCTCGCCGATCTCGGTCAGCCGGACATGACGTTTGGTGCGCTCGAAAAGCCTGACGCCAAGCCGCTCTTCGAGCTTGCGCAACTGGCCGCTCAAGGCCGGTTGGCTGGCGTGACAGCGCTCCGCCGCTCGCCCGAAATGAAGCTCCTCCGCAACGGCGACAAGGTATTCCAGGTCCCTGGTGTTCATGGCCCAAACAGTCAGTCTCGATGACGCGCAGCCTAGCGCTTCTGATCGGCAAAGACGATTAGTTTCATCTTTTTATTCTATTTCTCTTATGAAAAAGCCAGCCCTAGCCTAGTTTTGTGAGAAAGGAGCGAGGTAGCCATGACCCTTAGCCCCGACGAAACCGCGGCGAGCGACGCGCCAATGTCCGGCGGCCAGTGCTGTTGGCTCTTCAGGCCACAGGACGTGCCTTCGTCTACCGCAGTTACGATTTGGGCATTTGATCGCATGTCACCGGGGCGCGGTCTCCTCAACACAATCCTCACCCAAACATGTCATAGCAGGAGGCAAACATGGACGAGTCCGTAGGCGGCGCGGGCAAATGCCCGGTGATGGGCGGTGCCCACACGCAATTGATGACCGGTTCTTCGGCCAACCAGAAGTGGTGGCCGAACCAGTTGAACTTGAGGGTTCTGAACGAGAACTCGCCCCTGGTCGATCCGATGGGCGAGGACTTTGACTACGCGGTGGCCTTCAAGAGCCTCGACCTCGACGCCGTCGTGAAGGACCTGCACGCCCTGATGACGGACTCGCAGGCATGGTGGCCCGCCGACTACGGCCACTACGGCCCCTTCTTCATCCGCATGGCTTGGCACAGCGCGGGCACCTATCGGGTCTATGACGGTCGCGGCGGCGCCTCGACCGGAACCCAGCGCTTCGCGCCGCTGAACAGCTGGCCCGACAACGGCAATCTGGACAAGGCGCGACGCTTGCTGTGGCCGATCAAGCAGAAGTACGGCCACAGCCTCTCCTGGGCCGACCTGATGATCCTGGCCGGCAACGTCGCGCTGGACTCCATGGGCTTCAAGACATTCGGCTTTGGCGGCGGCCGCGCCGACGTGTGGGAGCCGGAAGAGGACATCTATTGGGGTCCCGAGACCGAGTGGCTGGGCGACGAGCGTTATAGCGGCGACCGTGAGCTCGCCAATCCACTCGGCGCCGTGCAGATGGGCCTGATCTACGTCAACCCGGAGGGCCCCAACGGCAATCCGGACCCCGTCGCGTCGGGCCGGGACATCCGGGAGACGTTCGGCCGCATGGCCATGAACGACGAGGAGACAGTCGCGCTGGTCGCCGGCGGCCACGCCTTCGGCAAGGCTCATGGCGCCGCCGATCCCGACAAGTATGTCGGCCGTGAGCCCGAGGGTGCCCCCCTTGAGGAACAGGGACTCGGCTGGGCCAACAGCTTCGGCACCGGCAGGGGCGACGATACGATCACCAGCGGCATCGAAGGCGCGTGGACCGAAACCCCGATCACGTGGGACAACAACTATCTTGAGGTCCTGTTCCGTTATGAATGGGTGCTGACCAAGAGCCCGGCTGGCGCCAACCAGTGGACGCCGAAGGATCCGTCCGCCCAGGACACCGTGCCGGATGCGCACGATCCGTCAAAGAAGCACGCGCCGATGATGACCACCGCCGACATGGCGCTGCGGTTCGACCCGATCTACGAGCCGATTTCCCGACGCTTCCTGGCCAACCCGGCAGAGCTCGACGATGCCTTTGCTAGAGCATGGTACAAGCTGACACACCGCGACATGGGTCCGATCAGCCGCTACTTGGGCAAACTGGTGCCCGACGAAGAGATGATCTGGCAGGACCCGGTACCGGCGGTCGACCACGACGTGATCGACGACCAGGACATCGCGGATCTGAAGGCCAAGCTTCTTGCCTCCGGCCTCTCCATCTCGCAACTGGTCACTACCGCTTGGGCATCGGCATCGACCTTCCGCGGTTCCGACAAGCGCGGCGGCGCCAATGGCGCGCGCATTCGCCTTGCCCCCATGAATGGCTGGGCCGTCAATCAGCCGGACGAATTGGCCAAGGTCCTGCCGGTTCTTGAGACCATCCAGGAAGCGTTCAACGGCGCGCAGTCCGGCAACAAGAAGGTGTCGCTCGCCGACCTCATCGTGCTCGGCGGCTCCGCGGCCATCGAGCAAGCCGCGAAGAACGCCGGCCACGACATAACGGTGCCCTTCGCGCCGGGCCGCACGGATGCCTCGCAAGAGCAGACCGAGGTCGACTCGATCGCCCATCTTGAGCCGAGGACCGATGGCTTCCGCAACTACCTCGGCAAGGCCAACGGCCGGTCGCCCGAGCAACGTCTTGTCGACCGGGCGCAACTGCTGACGCTGACCGCACCGGAGATGACGGTCCTGATCGGCGGAATGCGCGCCTTGAAGGCGAACCATGGTGGCAACGATCACGGCGTCTTGACGACACAGCCGGAGACGCTGACCAACGACTACTTCGTCAACCTGCTCGACATGGCGACGACATGGAAGAAGTCGGCCGATGACGAGAGAGTCTATGAAGGCCACGACGCCGCCACCGGTGACGTCAAGTGGACGGCGACCGCCGTCGACCTGGTCTTCGGATCGAACTCTCAGTTGAGGGCCGTCGCAGAAGTCTATGCGTGTGAAGACTCACAGCAGCAGTTCTTCAACGACTTTGTCGCCGCCTGGACCAAGGTCATGAACCTCGACCGCTTCGACCTCGCCTGATCGTCGACGCAATATTGATAACAGTGACGGCCTTCCCGTTTATCGGGAAGGCCGTCTCCTTTTGCGGGAAGCTGTTCCAGATCGGTGCGCCAGATTCAGCAGCGCGAACAAACCATGAGGGTCGGCTTCTTTGGTTCATCGACGTAATTGTAAGAACGATGCAACGTTATAACATTGCAGCCGTTGGGGCATCGCGTTAGTCTTGAACCAAGGGGCGGCCAAGAGGAGACTGGTCGTGGCAAAAGGCAAATCACGCCGCCGAACCCATGCAGATCGCGTGCTTGATCACTTGCGGCACCAAGACAAACCGCTATCCGCCTACCAGATCCTGGAAGCTCTCCGCAGCGAAGGTGTGACCGCGGCGACGACAGTGTACCGCGCGTTGGACCAACTTCTTGCTGCAGGGCGCGTCCACCGGATCGAATCGCTGAACGCGTGGACCGTGTGTTGCGATCCCAGACACACGGAGACCCCGGTGTTTGAGATCTGCGAGGATTGTGGCGCCGTGACCGAGCACGTCGACACGCGCCTCGCCGAGAACATTGCCGCCCTATCCAGCCACTCGGGCTTCAAACCTGAGCATTCCGTCATCGAAATCCGCGGCCGCTGCGGCGCATGCCGCCCAGACGCGTCAGCCAACTGAGGTACCCAACCATGGATCAGATCCCGCAAATCCCTGTCACCGTGCTAACCGGTTTCCTCGGTGCAGGAAAAACGACCCTTCTCAACCGGATCCTTACAGAGCGGCACGGCAAACGGTACGCCGTGATCGTGAACGAGTTCGGTGAGGAGGGAATCGACAACGATCTCGTCGTCGACGCGGACGAGGAAGTCTTCGAGATGAACAACGGCTGCATCTGCTGCACGGTACGGGGAGACTTGATCCGCATCCTCGGCGGATTGATGAAACGAGCCGACAAGTTCGACGCCATCATCGTGGAAACCACGGGTCTTGCCGACCCTGCCCCGGTAGCACAGACCTTCTTCGTCGATCAGGACGTGGCTGACCGTACACGGCTCGATGCGATTGTGACGGTGGCGGACGCTGTACATCTCGACAACCAGCTTGGCGAACACCACGAGGCCGAAGAGCAGATCGCCTTCGCTGACATCGTTTTGCTGAACAAGACGGACCTTGTGGCAACAGATGGTCTTGGCCGTGTGGAAGAGCGCATTCGCCGTATCAACCCCTATGCCAAGATCATTCGCACGGAGCGTTGCGGGACTGAGCTCGACGAGGTGATCGGCCTTAACGCCTTCAGTCTTGACCGTGTGCTGGAAGTGGAGCCCGACTTCCTGACATCGGACCACGACCATGAACACGACGACGACGTGAAGAGCATCTCGCTTGTGTCAGACGTGCCGCTGGATCTCGAGAAGTTCCAGGAATGGTTCGGCAACCTTCTGCAGACCCGAGGGCCGGACATCCTGCGCTCCAAGGGAATCCTCGACTTTAAGGGCGAGGACGATCGGTTCGTCTTCCAGGGTGTCCATATGCTGATGGATGGCGCACCGATGGGGTCTTGGCCGCAGGGAGCGCGGCAGTCGCGGCTGGTCTTCATCGGACGCAACCTCGAAACAATGGGTCTCGAAGACGGTTTCGCCGCATGTCAGGCGGCGTAGCAACAGAAGCGGCGCGCCAAGACCGACGCCGCAAAGGCTTTGAGGAGACTCAACTCGAACGCCAGGGCCTCACGCTCGATACTGGCGCGCCAGTGACCGCCGCGGTTTCCAGCGGCACGGGCGTTGCCGTTGGGTTCGGAGACGGTTCGGTCCGGTTCTTCCGCCCGGATGAGCCACCAGAAGTCGTGGAGGCGCATCGCGGCGCGGTCTTGTGTCTTGCCGCCGAAGGACAATCGGGCGCGATAGTTACTGGTGGCGATGACGGGCGTTTCCTGCGTCTCTCGCCCGACGGATCCCTCAAAGAAATTGCGAGCTTCGGCACACGTTTGGTCGATTGCGTCGCCGCAGGGCCCGGTCTGTACGCCTGCTCTTCAAGCCGTACTGCCCATGTCTGGCGCTCAGACGAAACCACTTCAAAGACCTTCGAACACCCAAGCACCGTCGGTGGCCTCGCCTTCGACACCAAGGGCCGCCGGCTCGCCGTCGCCCATTACGGGGGCGCCACGGTTTGGGAACGGGGCGAGCGGCGCTGGAAAGCAACGAAGCTCGTCTGGAAGGGATCGCACGGCGCCGTCACATTCAGCCCCGACGGGAAGTATGTCGCGACTTCGACGCAGGAAAATGCGCTTCACGGCTGGCGTTTGCGTGACAAGGCCGACATGCGGATGTCTGGCTATCCCACCAAGGTTAAGAGCTTTGCCTGGGTCGGTACCGCACCCTTTCTCGCCACCTCCGGCGCAGACGAAGCAGTCTGCTGGCCCTTCGACACCAAAGATGGCCCCATGGGACGTCCACCGCAATCTTGCGCCTATGGCGGAAAGCAGCTCTGTACGGCCGTTTCGGGGCTAGTCGGTCTTGACGGCGTCTTCGCCGGTTTTGCTGATGGTTGCGTTCTCGCCGGGCGTCCGTCGAACGACGGCAGCATGGAAGACATGGTTATCAAGGGGTCGAGCGGCACGCCGGTCTCGGCGTTGGCGATCACGCCGGATGGATGGCTCTTCGTCGGCGACGAGGCCGGCCGCATCCTCTGGGTTCGTCTTGACGGAGGAGTCGAATGAAGAACCTCTTCGAACGCCGCGCCGCACCCGGCCGTGCCGGGATGGTTAAAGCCTGGGTGACGGAACACCTCGACCTCGCAGAAACCGACATCGTGTCCGTCGCAGAACTCGCCTGCCACGAACCGGACTGTCCGCCCGTAGAAACTGTCGTGACCGTGCACGGTTCGAATGGCCAGCACCGCACATGGCACATCCACAGACCGCTGGCGGAGATCGAGCAAACCGACATCGTGACTGCCTTGGCGGAGCAGATCGGTCACTGAACGCCCAAGAGCGCGTCGGTTCATGCAGGCGTGGTGGTTCTTGGCTTTGCGCTGATGGCGGACATTGCGAATTGGACACGAGACGTCCATGCGGAAGTTTTTCGACCAACCTTCCTTAAGGCACCGCGATCCACACCCTCATCCCGTCTTGTGTAATGTTATATTATTACATTATAAGGAGTGACGTGGATGGAGAAGTTGCATGGGCAAGCGGGGAGAGAAGATGCAGGCGGAGGTGCTGGCGGTCCTGCGCTGGCGCCACGAGCCGCAGTCTGCCTACGATGTTCTGCGCGTGTTGAGCGAGGCCAATCCAAAGATCGCGCCGCCGACGATCTACCGGGCACTGTCCGCGCTTGAAGACCGCGGGTCCGTTCGTCGCGTTGAGTCGCTAAACGCCTACATTGCTTGCGCGGGCGACTGCCAGCACCACGATTCGATCCTGTCGATTTGCGATGACTGCGGCGCCGTTGAAGAAAGCGCCGCACCCGATCTGCTGAAGGCGCTTTCGCGCATTACCGGCAAGTCCGGCTTTTCCCCTGCCCGGCACGTGATTGAGGTGCACGGGAGATGTGCATCCTGCGCCGCCGGGAAAGTGCCGGCATGACGGAACGACGGTCAATGCTGCGTCTGCTTCACTTCGGGGCGGGAACCCGGTTGGCCGTAGCGGCGCTGGTTGTGGTGGCGCTTTGGGCGGGCTTCTTCTGGGCGACCTCGACACCGGGGGGCCCATGAACACCGCGCTCACCTTCCAGAACCTTACGCTGGGCTATGACCGTCATCCGGCGGTCCGTCATCTTCAGGCGGAGATAGCCGAGGGAAGTCTCACAGCCATCGTGGGCCCAAACGGTGCGGGCAAGTCAACCCTGCTGAAGGGCGTGATCGGAACGCTCGAGCCGCTGGAAGGTCAAGTGGCGTTCGGTTCGCTGGGCCGCGACGACATCGCCTATCTGCCGCAGCAAGTAGACATCGACCGGGCGTTCCCGATTTCGGTGGTCGATCTTGTCGCCATGGGTCTATGGCGCGAGATCGGTCCCTTTGGTTGGCTCGGACGGAAGCGTCGGGCACGCGTCGATGCCGCGATCGCGGCTGTGGGCCTGACCGGGTTTGAACTCCGCCCTATCGGATCGCTGTCTGGCGGTCAGATGCAGCGTGCGTTGTTCGCGCGGCTTCTCTTGCAGGATGCCCGTTTGGTTCTGCTGGATGAGCCCTTCACCGCGATTGACGCCCGCACCATGGCCGATCTCATCAGCGTCGTGCGGCGATGGCATGGCGAAGGCCGGACGGTGCTCGCCGTACTGCATGATCACGATACGGTCCGCGCGCACTTCCCCGACGCACTCATGCTGGCGCGCGAGCTCGTCGCCTATGGGCCGACGGAACAGGTCCTCACCGCTGAGAACCAGTTTCGTGCCCGGCAAATGTGCGAGGCTAGCGCGGGCCCGCCACATTCCCGTGGACGGAGTGCGGCATGATTTGGGACGCCGTCTTCCAGCCCTTTGCCGATTTCGGCTTCATGCGCCGCGCACTGCTCGGCTGCATCGCGATTTCCATCGGCGCGACTCCAGTCGGCGTGTTCCTGATGTTGCGGCGGATGAGCCTAACCGGGGACGCGATGGCCCACGCGATCCTGCCCGGCGCCGCCATAGGCTATCTAATCGCGGGGCTCTCGCTCGGCGCGATGACCATCGGGGGCCTGATCGCCGGCATGGCCGTGGCCCTGCTCTCGGGCTTTGTCGCCCGCGTTACGGCCCTGCGCGAGGATGCAAGTCTGGCAGCCTTTTATCTGATCTCGCTTGCACTGGGCGTGCTGATCGTCTCGACCCGCGGCAGCAACGTGGATCTGATGCACGTGCTTTTCGGCACAGTGCTGGCGCTTGATGACGCGGCCCTGATCCTCTTGTGCTCAATCGCGAGCCTGTCCGTACTAGTTCTGGCGGCCCTCTTCCGGCCGCTGGTCTTGGAGTGCGCCGACCCCCAATTTTTGCGCTCGGTCAGCGGGCTTAGTGCGGTCACGCATTTCACCTTCCTTGCTCTCGTGGTGCTGAACCTTGTCGGCGGTTTTCATGCGCTCGGTACGCTCATGGTGGTTGGCATCATGATCCTGCCCGCGGCAGCAGCGCGCTTTTGGGCCGTCAGCATCGGCGGCCTTGTCTTTGTCGCGGTCACTGTGGCCGTTCTGTCGAGCCTCATCGGCCTGTTGCTCTCCTACCACTACAGCCTGCCATCTGGGCCGGCGATCATCCTCGTGGCCGGTATCGCCTACGGATTGTCGCTGGTGTTGGGACCGGCAGGCGGACTTATCGCGCGCGTCAAGCCGCGCCCTGGTTTCGAAACATGAAAGGAAACACCATGACGACCCGCAGAATCCTTCTGAAGTCAGCCGCGACGGTTTTCGCTCTGTCACTGGCGACGCCTACTCTCGCGCAGTCGGACGAGCCAGTCCCCGTCGTGGCGACCTTCTCGATCCTCGGCGACATGGTTGGGCGCATTGGGGGTGAGCACGTAGAGGTCACGACACTCGTCGGCCCGGATGGCGATGCGCATGTCTACCAGCCTACCCCAGCTGACGCCCGCGCCGTCAGCAGCGCCGAGGTCCTTTTCGTCAACGGGCTCGAGTTCGAAGGCTGGATCGACCGCCTGGTTGACGCTTCAGATTTCAATGGCACGCGCGTTGTCGCCACCCAGGGTATCGAGCCGATTGCCTTCGAAGAAGGCGATGAGCACCACGACGATGACGGCCATGATGATCACGACGATCATGCCGACCACGATGATCATGACGATCATGCCGACCACGACGATCACGCCGACCACGATGATCATGACGACCACGACGACCATGCCGAGTCAGGCCACGACGACCATCACCACGGTGCCTTCGACCCGCATGCCTGGCAAAGCCTCGCCGCTGGTGAGATCTATGCCATGAACATCGCCCAAGCGCTTGCCCAGGCCGATCCCGACAACGCCCAGGACTATCAGGCCAATGCTGAAGCTTATGTCGCTGAAATGCAGTCACTCGACGCCGAGATCCTTGCGCTTGTCGATGCACTGCCAGCAGACGCCCGCACTGTCGTGACATCTCATGATGCCTTCGGGTATTTCGCGGATCGTTATGGTCTCGTCTTCGAGGCTCCGCAGGGGCTCAGCACCGAAAGCGAGCCATCCGCGGCAGATGTGGCCGAGCTGATCACGCAAATCCGCGACGAAGAGATTTCTGCGGTATTCGTTGAGTCGATCACCGACAACCGGCTGCTGGAACAGATCGCCAGCGAGACCAACGCAACGGTCGGCGGCACGCTGTATTCCGATGCACTCTCCGGATCGGACGGTCCGGCTTCGACCTATCTCGACATGATGCGCCACAACGCGACAACGCTCGCGCAAGCGCTTGGCTCCTAATGGAAGTGGACGAAGTCATGGATACTCAAGACTCACGCCTTCCGGTTACCGTGTTGTCTGGTTTTCTCGGCGCCGGCAAAACGACGCTGCTGAACCGCATCCTGAACAACCGCGAGGGTCGGCGTGTCGCCGTGATCGTCAATGACATGTCGGAAGTGAACATCGACGCAGACTTGGTGCGCGCCGATACCGAGTTGAGTCGCACCGACGAAACCCTGGTTGAGATGTCGAACGGCTGCATATGTTGCACGCTGCGTGATGACCTCCTCGACGAGGTACGACGCCTCGCCGGGGAGGGCCGTTTCGACTACTTGTTGATTGAGTCGACCGGCATCTCCGAGCCCTTGCCTGTCGCCGCCACGTTCGACTTTCGCGACGTTGACGGTGAGAGCCTGTCCGATGTCGCCCGCCTCGACACCATGGTGACGGTCGTGGATGCGGTGAACCTGCTGCGCGACTACGCCAGTCAGGATTTCTTGCGCGACCGGGGCGAAACGATGGGTGAGGAAGACGAACGTACCCTCGTCCATCTTTTGACCGACCAGATCGAGTTCGCCGATGTGATCATTCTCAACAAGGCCGGCGATGCCGAGACATATCAGCTTGACGCCGCGCGCAAGATCATCCGCAGCCTGAACGCGGACGCGCAGGTCATCGAGACCAACCATTCCGATGTTCCCTCAGAATCGATCCTCGATACCGGGCTCTTCGATTATGAGAAGGCCCACGAGCATCCGATGTGGGCCAAAGAACTCTACGGCTACGCCGATCATGTGCCGGAGACCGAGGAGTACGGGGTGGTGAGCTTCGTCTACCGCGCCCGCCGGCCGTTCGTACCGGAACGTATCCACGATGTGCTGACCGGTGAAATGCCCGGCGTGATCCGTGCCAAGGGGCATTTCTGGATGGCCACGCGACCGGACTGGGTCGCAGAGTTCTCCCTTGCGGGTTCGCTGTCTTCGGTCAGTCCGCTCGGCATTTGGTGGGCCTCCGTTCCGCGAGAGCGCTGGCCGGATGAGGAAAGAGCGCGCGCCTACATGCGGGCGCATTGGGAGGAGCCCTGGGGCGACCGGCGCCAGGAGATTGTCTTCATCGGCAGTGGGATCGACTGGTCGGAACTGAAGGCCAGGCTGGACGCCTGCCTCGTCCCCGACGACCTTGCCATAGGTCCCGAATCGTTCGTCGACTTGCCCGACCCGTTCCCGGCTTGGCAGCGCGCCGAGACCGCGGCATGACATCGGCTCGACAAAATGCGTGGGATTTCACCACGGCTCCCGTGACCCCAGAACATCGCGTCGACGTAGAGCCTGTCGCGTTGGTCGACGTAGAGCCTGTCGCGTTGATGGATGGCGTTCGGACAGTGGAGACGAGAGACGGTCTCGCCACCATCAAAGAGCCAGGCACAGAACTCGTGATTTGGCAGCGATCACTGCCCTCGCCCGTGAGTGATTGGCTCGATCGTTTGGACGTTGAGTCACTTCCTTATCTGCGGATCCTCGTCCAGCCTGACGATCTTCAGCACGCCCTTGAGCCATTGCTGGATAAATGTGGGATGGCCGCATGTGACATGCGCGATCACCTGGTCGACGACATCGACCGTCTCGTTCGCGCCTTTGCCGCCATCACCGATAGCGACAGCGTTGATGTCCGGCTGGAGAGGGTCGATCACGATGCCTGCTGGAAGTTTCATCGCGACACCGTTGAAGCGCGCTTGGTCACAACCTATCGCGGACCCACGACACAGTGGGTTCGCATGGCGCAAGCCGAAGAAGCCATCACCGGTCAAAAGGACTACAACGGTCCTTTAGAGCGCCTTGGCGACCATGATGTCGCGCTCTTCAAGGGCAACTGCGCCGGACCGAACAGCGGGGTCGTTCACCGGTCACCGCCAATCGCCGGGACAGGACTGTCCCGGCTGTTTCTTTGCCTGAATAAGCAGACAGTCATCTCACCGGACCCGTGGGTCAGAGCCTGAGCGGCCTCGGCATTTAGCCGCCGCCCATCTGGGTAAAAGAAACGGCGCTTCCAGTATCTGGAAGCGCCGCATTTACTGCCGACTCTGTTGTGCTGCTTGTCGCTTAGCGCTTCGAGAACTGGAAGCTGCGGCGCGCCTTGCGCTTGCCGTACTTCTTGCGCTCGACGACGCGCGGGTCGCGGGTCAGGAAACCGCCCTTCTTGAGCGTCGCGCGCAGCGCCGGCTCATAAAGCGAAAGCGCCTTGCTGATGCCGTGACGGATGGCGCCGGCTTGACCGGACAGCCCACCGCCCCTGACGGTGGCAAAGACGTCGTACTGCTCGCCACGGCCGGCGGCCTGGAACGGCTGGTTCATGATCAGGCGCCACGTGGGCCGCGGGAAATACTTCTCGACCTCGCGGCCGTTGACGACGATGCGTCCGCTACCCGGGCGGATCCACACGCGGGCGATCGCGTCCTTGCGCTTACCGGTCGCGTAGGCGCGGCTCTTGTCGTCGATCTGCGGTTCCGGCAGTTCGACGGGCGCGGCCTGCTCGACGGTCTCGGTCGCTTGCTCGAGCGCTTCGGAAAGTTCGGTACCAGCCATGGTCAGGCAGCCCTCTTGTTCTTGCGGTTACGGCTCGCGAGATCCAGCACTTCGGGGTTCTGGGCCTCATGCGGGTGATCGGGACCGGCGTAGACCTTCAGCTTCGTCATGACGTCGCGGCCCAAGGGGTTGCGCGTGATCATGCGTTCGACCGCCTTGATCACCACCCGCTCGGGATGATCGCTTTCCAGGCGTTCGCCCATGGTGCGGCCCTTGACGCCACCGACCCAGCCGGTGTGCCAATAGAACGTCTTCTGATCGCGCTTGTTGCCGGTCAGCGCCACCTTCTCGGCATTGACGACGACGACGTAATCGCCGCAATCGACGTGAGGCGAAAAGGTCGGCTTGTGCTTGCCACGCAGGATCTTGGCGATTTCGGTCGCCATGCGGCCCAGGACCATGCCCTCGGCATCGATGACGTACCATTTACGCTCCACGTTCGCGGGCGTCGCGACGTAAGTCTTCATAACGTACCATGTCCCAAAAATTCAGGGGCCGCGAGCGCTTCGAGAGCCGCCGCAGCCCAGGGCGGCGGAAACTACCATAAAAGGCCGGGCTGTCAACGCTTTCAGGGTTCCCTTGTGGGCCCGGTTTCGCGCTGCCAGGATGCGTCCCCGCCCACAGGACGTTCCCAGCATGTTTCAGACCTTATGACCGACCCGAAAACCGCCAGCAACAGCGCCAGCGTGGAGGCCCTCCAGGACGTTCTGGACCCGGTTGTCGACGGCATCAACCAGCTTTTCTTCCATTCACGGGCTCTGAGAGCATGGGGCATCACCGAGATTGGCCGTGCCGAGCACCGGGAATGGATCGTCAAAATGCAGCTTGCGGAGGTGCTGGTCGTGCGCCTGTCGGCTCTCGACGGCACGCCGCGCAGCCGGGACGCCATCGATCTGGATCTGGCCGGCGACGTCGTTGGCGCCCTCCTCTCCAACCGCGCGCTGACCGAGCGCCTGATCGCGGTTCTCGACAAGGCGATCGCCGCGTGCGCCGGTGATACGGCGACAACGGACGTCCTGAATTCCTGCCGCAAGGTCGAAATCGCCTATCTGGACAGGCTGAACGGATGGCTGGAAGCGCCGGACGCCCTGCCCCAGCCCAGCCAGGCCAAACATCTGATGCCCAAGGATGGTGGCAAAAGCGCCATCGAAGCGATCAACCGCCTGATGGTGCCACTGACCGACTGCGTCAGTCAGTTTTTCTACCACAGCCTGATCTTCACCGGCTGGGGCGAGAGGGATCTCGCCGAGCGCGAACTGAATGCCGCGCTCGACAAGATGTACCGGTCCGAAGCCCTGCTCGAGCGCCTGCTCGATCTGGGCGGCGCGCCCGACGGCCACGGCTTCGGCCATTTCGATATCGGCATCAGTGAAGCCGACATCGACCGCGTCAGCCTGGCGCGCCAGAAGACGATTCCGCCACTGGTCGCATCGGCCCGCGACCTCGTCGACCCGTCCGACGATCCGACGACCTATGTCATGATCGATGGCGTCCTGCGTTCGGAGGAAGCCGATCTCGCCGCCAGGAACGCCGCGGTTTCCTGAACGAGTAAGGTTCTTGCGCCGGCTACACAGCACCCGCACACTGCCCCGCCATGACCGACACCGACGACATCCTACTGCGCGACGACCATGACAACGGGGTCACCGTGCTGACGCTGAACCGGCCGAAACAACGCAATGCGCTGTCGGTCGGGTTGATGACCGAGTTGCAGGACGCGCTTAGTGCCATTGCGGCCGACAAGGCGGTTCACGTGGTCGTGCTGGCGGCTGACGGCCCCGCGTTTTGCGCCGGCCATGACTTGAAGGAGATCCGCGCCAACCCGGGTCGCAACTATTACAACGCCTTGTTCGGCCAATGCAGCCAGCTCATGACATCGATCGTACGCCTGCCGAAGCCCGTCATCGCGCAGGTCCAGGGCATCGCGACGGCGGCCGGGTGCCAGTTGGTCGCAAGCTGCGATCTCGCCATCGCCTCGACCGAAGCGCGCTTTGCAACACCGGGCGTCAACATCGGGCTCTTCTGCTCGACGCCCATGGTGGCGCTGTCACGCAATGTCGGGCGCAAGGCGGCGATGGAAATGCTGTTGACCGGCGAGCTCGTCGACCCCGATTGGGCCGTCTCGATCGGCCTGATCAACCGTGTCGCCGAGCCCGAGCGCCTGCCGGAAACCGTGCTCGAACTCGCCGGATCGATCGCGGCGAAATCACCACTGACGCTCGCCATCGGCAAGGAAGCGTTCTACCGCCAGGTCGAGATGCCGCTGGACGACGCCTACCGCTATGCCAGCGAGGTCATGACGCGGAACATGCTGGCCCGCGATGCCGGCGAAGGCATCGATGCGTTCATCGAAAAACGCGATCCCGTGTGGACCGGCGAGTGAGCGCATGAACCACGATCATTACGACGACGCTTACCTGCGCGACATCCTGCGCCGATGCCGCACGATCGCCATGGTCGGCGCCAGCCCGAAATGGGTCCGGCCCAGCTTCTTCGTGATGAAGTACCTGCAGGTCAAAGGCTATCGCGTGCTGCCCATCAACCCCGGTGCCGCCGGCCAGACGATTTTGGACGAGACCGTTTATAGCTCGCTGGCCGAGACGCCCGGCCCGTTCCAGATGGTCGATATCTTCCGCAATTCCGAAGCTGCCGGCGCGATTGTCGACGAAGCCATCGCGCTCAAAGACGACAAGGGCATCGAGGTCATCTGGATGCAGCTTCTCGTGCGAAACGACGAGGCCGCCGCGCGAGCCGAGGCGGCCGGACTCAAAGTCGTCATGAACCGGTGCCCCAAGATCGAGTACGGCCGCCTGTCGGGCGAGCTCTCCTGGGGCGGCATCAATTCCGGCATCATCACCGCCAAGGCGTTGCGGGCGCCATGAAACGGGCGCTCCGTTTGAGCGTCGTCGCCACCGTTTGCCTGATCCTGGGCGGCTGTGGCTGGACCGTTGATTGGCAGAAGACCGGCGAGTTATGGATCGGCGCGCTGTGCGACGGTTACTCGAAGTGCAGCTACGACGCCGACGGCGACCCTTACACCCTGCAGTAGACGGAAAGGCCCATGGCGGACAGCGACGGCAAGACCTATGGCATCGAAACCAAGGCGGTCCATGCCGGCGCGCGGCCCGATCCGGTGACCGGCGCGCGCGCCACGCCGATCTATCAGACCACCAGCTTCGTTTTCGACGATGTCGACCACGCGGCCTCCCTCTTCAACCTTCAGACCTTCGGCTACATCTATTCGCGCATTACGAACCCGACGGTCGCGGTGTTCGAGGAACGCATCGCGAGCCTGGAGGACGGCCGCGCCGCCGTCGCCTGCGGTTCCGGCCATGCCGCCCAATTCCTGTGTTTCTTCACCCTGCTGGAACCGGGCGATCATATCGTCGCGTCGAAGTACCTCTATGGCGGATCGGTCACCCAGTTCACCCGCACGTTCCCGAAGATCGGCTGGACCTCGACCCTGGTCGACCCCAACGATCTGGGCGCCGTCGAGGCGGCCATCCAGGTGAACACGAAGGCCCTCTTCGTTGAGGCACTGGCCAATCCCGGCGGCATCATTGTCGACCTAGAACCGCTGGTGGCGCTGGCCCGCAAGCACAAGATCCCGTTGGTCGTCGACAACACCATGGCGACGCCCTATCTGTGCCAGCCGATCCATTGGGGCGCAGACATCGTCGTGCATTCCGCGACCAAGTTCATCGGCGGCCATGGCAACTCCATGGGCGGCGTGATCGTGGAGGCCGGCACCTTCGACTGGTTCGCCAGCGGCAAGTTCCCCGGCATGACCGAGCCGGAGCCGGCTTATCATGGCCTCACCTTCGCCGAGACCTTCGGCGACTTCGGCTTCACCATGAAGGCGCGCGCCGTGGCGCTGCGCGACTTCGGCCCCGCATTGTCGCCAACCAACGCCTTCAACCTGATCACCGGCTGCGAGACGCTGCCGCTTCGGATGCAGCGTCAATGCGACAACGCGCTGGCCGTCGCGACGTTCCTGGAGACCCATCCCAAGGTCGCCTGGGTGTCCTATGCCGGCTTGCCGGCAAATCCCTACCATGAGTTAGCAAATCGTTATTTAAAAGACGGTTACGGCAGTGTCTTCACCTTTGGCGTGAAAGGTGGTTTTGACGCCGGCACCCGGGTTGTCGAGACCGTCAACCTGTTCAGCCACCTCGCCAATATCGGCGATACCAGAAGTCTGATCATCCATCCGGCCAGCACGACCCACCGTCAGCTCGAACCGGCGGAGCGGGAAGCCGCCGGCGCCGGCGACGACGTGATCAGGCTCTCGATCGGCATCGAGACGGTCACCGACCTGATCGACGACCTCGACCAGGCGCTCAACGCCGCCTAGAGCCTGAGTTCCTTGGTGATGACGTCCGGCGACGGTGCGTTGTCCGAGGCAATGACTTCGAAACCCAGATCGTCATAAATCACGTTCGCGGCCACCATGGACGGCAGAGTCTCCAGCCGCACGCTGCGGCAGCCGAGGTCGCGCGCCTCGCCCAGGACCGCCTCGGTCAGGCGGCGCCCCAACGCCATGCCCCGCGCACCCGGCTCCACGTAGAGCCGCTTGATCTCGCAGGCGCCGCCCTCGCCCATCGACCGCAGCGCGATGACGCCAAGGATATCGCCGTCACGTTCGGCCAGGAGCAGGCGCCCCTTCGGTGGCGCATACTCTCCCGGCAAAGATTCAATTTCCTTATCAAACCCCTGAAAACACGTCTTAAATCCCAAAGACTTCGCGTAAGACATGAAAAGCTCTCGGGTCGCTGTCATGTCATCGGGACCGGCGGCCTGGCGCAAGGTGAGCGATGGCTTGTCGCAATCGCCACGAGATTCCTGGTCGGTCGACATCGTTCGCCTCTTATCTGTTCGCCGCGATCATTTCGCGCCGGACGCTCTTGTGTCAATCGGGACAATTGCCGCGTGGACGCCGGCCGTCCGGGCGGTTAAGCAGCCTGCCCCTCCGTGGAGTTCCCGCATGGTACCGCCGGATCGCAGACATATGGCCCTGGGCATCCTGTTCGGATTCCTGGTCGCCAACCTGTGGGCCGGCTGGATGGTCGTGTCGCGTTATGGCGCGACCCACGACCTCACGGCGCCGGACATCACCTTTCTGCGGTTCCTAGCCGCCGGCCTCGTGACACTGCCGATCTTCATTATCCGCTGGCATGAAATCCGCCGCCTGGGCTGGCGGGGGTTGTTCATCATGGCGGCCTTCGGCGGCGTGCCCTACAGCATCACATCCGTTGCCGGCATGGAGTTGGCGCCTGCCGCTCAAGCGGCGGTCGTTATTACCGGTTCTCTGCCGGTTTTTGCCACCCTGCTTGCCTGGGCATGGCTGCGGGAGCGGCCAGGCGGTCTGCGATGGATCGGCCTAGCCCTGGTCCTTTGCGCGTTGGCGCTGATCGGCCTGGAGGGCGAACTGACGGGCACCTGGGCGGGCTATGGCCTGTTCCTTGCCGCCTCGGCGATGTGGGCGGCGTTTACGGTCGGCACGCGCGTCTACGGCCTGCGGCCGATGAGCAACGTCGCGGTGATCTCGGTCATCTCGCTCATTTGGTACACGCCGCTTTTTCTAGCATGGGGCGCCAGCAGCCTCGGTGACGCCGGCTTCGGTGATATCGGCCTTCAATTCGTCTATCAGGGCCTGATCGCAGGCGTGCTCGCGCCAATCATGTATACCCGCGCGATCCATTCGATCGGCGCGCCGCGCGCCGCGCTGATTATGGTGTTGGTGCCTGTGCTGACGCCGATCCTGGGCTGGCTGTTTCTCGCCGAGGTTCCCGGCTGGCTGACCATCGCGGGTATTTTTCTAGTGCTGCCCGGCATGGCGATGGCCGGCGGCGTGGTCGACGCGTTGACCAAAGGACGGCGAAAGTGATCGCCGCGACCCGCTAGCGGCAGACGCCGACCGAACCCTCGGCGCAGATTGTCTCGCCATCGGTCCATGTCGCGCCGGAGAGATTGGCGCCGGTGAAGTCGGCGCTTCTGAGGTTGGCGTCGGTGAAATCGACATTGGTCAAATCGGCGAACAGGTACTTGCTGTTGCGCGCGTTGACGCCGCGAAACGAGGCGCCCGACAGGTCGGCGCGATCGAAACGGGCGTCGGTCAGGCTGGCGTCATCGAACACGGCGCCGGTCAGGATCGATTCGACAAACCGGGCGCGGTACCCGTCGATGCGCGAGAAGTTGGCGTCCTTTAGATCGGAATTGCTCAAGGTCGCGCCACGCATGTTGGCGCCGGTGACGTCGATGCCGGGAAAGTCGGACCGGCTGAGATCGCAATTGCGCCAGTTCACGCCCGGCCTGGGCAGGTCGGTGCAATCGGCCATGGCCGGCGGCGCATAAAGCAGCGGCAGAAGGCCGACGCCGACGCCGATCAAACAGAAAAGTCTCAACATGGCGGGCATTAGGGCATTGCCCGCCCGCGAACACAAGACGGCTGAACCAGGCGCGGTACATTCATGTCATGGAACCTTGTCTTTTCACTCAAGGCGATGTGCAACCGCGACACGGCTCCTCACCAAGCCGTTCGCCGCGCCGCCACGCATCGGGGTCGACAAAGTCGCCGCGCCACATGCCGATGCCGTCAATCTTCGCCCGGGCCTGCGACGCGTTGAGCGCGTTGCTGAAAAACGCCCGGCCAAGCGCCATGCCCGACCGAACCATGGCCACACCGATGTCGGTTTCCCCATCCAAACACGTCGCAAGGGTACGTCCTCTCTCATCTACGCCGCAGGCCAGACAGGCGAGCTCCCGGCCGTCGACAAGACCGGCAAGGGTTGCTTTGGCTTCGCGACCGCAGTCCCAGATATCTTCGCCGACACGGCATGTCTGGATCATGTCGGGCGCGTCGATGGCGTGCAGGCGAATGACAATGGTGCCCCCGCCCGCCGTTGCCAATGTCAGCGTGTTGCCGTCGATGGCTTTGGCAACGCCGGTCATGACCGGTGGCTGACACGCCTCGGTAATCGGATCAAAGAAGGCTGTGGCCGCGCCAGGCACGCAGAAGGCGGCCGCAACGACGGCCATGAGACATCGCACCATCGCGCCACCATAACCGATGGGCTGAGCCATGCCGTTCACATCGTGGAGGGTAAGGCGCGATGGGGTGGCTGATGGGATTCGAACCCACGGCCTCCTGGACCACAACCAGGCGCTCTAACCAACTGAGCTACAGCCACCATCCGAAACGCTTGCTTAACCGCCGCTTCTGTACGATCAACCCCTATCCGGGTCAACCGCGATCTGGCGTTCTGAGGGGGACACGCGCGGTCATGAAGACAGCGGCCAATCTCGATAATCTGGGCTCCGAGACAGCGTTTGCCGTGCTCGCACGCGCCACCGAACTCGCCGGCCAGGGCCGCGACATCATTAACCTCGGCATCGGTCAACCGGACTTCAAGACGCCGGACCACATCGTCGACGCCGCGGTCAAAGCGCTCCATGACGGTCATCACGGCTACACGCCGGCGCCCGGCATTCCGGCCCTGCGCGAGGCGGTCGCCGCCGACGTTCTGGCCCATCGCGGTGTCGAGGTAAGCCCCGGGCAGGTCATGATCGTGCCCGGCGGCAAGATGACCATGTTCTTCGCCATCCTCATGTTCGGCGAGCCGGGCACCGAGATCCTATATCCCAATCCCGGTTTCCCCATCTATGAGTCGATGATCCGTTACACCGGCGCCAAGCCCGTGCCGATCGCGCTTCATGAGGACAAAGGGTTCTCCTTCGATGCCGACGCGGTGCTCGCCAATCTGAATGAGCGCACCCGTCTGATCATCCTGAACAGTCCGGCCAACCCGACCGGTGGGGTGATCGATGACGACGCCCTCGAACGCCTCGTCGAAGGTCTCGAAAACTGGCCCGACATCACCGTTCTGTCCGACGAGATTTACAGCAGACTGCTTTATGACAACCGTGAACATCGTTCACTTTTGAGCTTTTCCGCCATTCGCGACCGTGTCATCCTCTTGGACGGCTGGTCGAAGACTTATGCGATGACCGGCTGGCGTATTGGCTATGGGGTGTGGCCTGGGGCGCTGGTTCCCATGATCGACAAGCTAATCGTTAACGCGAACTCCTGCACCAACGCGGCGACCCAGCACGCTGCGCTGGCGGCGCTGACTGGTCCCCAGGGTTGCGTCGACGCCATGCGCGAAGCCTTCGATGAACGGCGCAAGCTGATCGTCGAGTTGCTGAATGGCCTGCCGGGATTCCGGTGTCAGACGCCGCTCGGCGCCTTCTATGCGTTCCCGAACATCGAAGGAACCGGACGCACGGCCCGCGAGTTGGGCCACGACCTCTTGGAGGAATGTGGTGTCGCCACCATTCACGGCACCAGCTTCGGCGCCATGGGCGAAGGTTTTCTGCGGTTTTCATATGCCGCATCCGGCGATGACATCCGCACCGCCGTCGCGCGCATCGCCGACTTTCTGGAGCGCACGCAGTGAGCCTGTTGCCCGACCCAGCGGCTTTCGCTGTCTTCTTGACCGCCAGCGTCGTTATCTCGATCACGCCGGGCCCGGATCTTACTTACGTATTCGCACGAGGTCTCGCTCACGGCAGCCGGGCCGGCCTGGTCTCCGTCGCCGGTATCGTCTCCGGGCTGGTGGTCCACACCCTTCTCGTCGCACTCGGCCTGGCGGCCCTGGTCGCGGAGTCCGATACAGCGTTCGATGTCATCCGTTATGTCGGCGCGGCCTATCTTTTGTGGATGGGCTATCGGCTGATCCGCAGCCGCGCGAGCCTGGCCGAGAACGGCCCGCCTGACACCAGCCAATGGGCGACCATCTATTTACAGGGCCTCTTAACAAACCTACTTAACCCTAAGATTCTACTGTTCTTCTTGGCGTTCCTCCCACAGTTCGCCGATCCAACCCGCGGGTCGGTCGGACTGCAAATCGCGATCCTGGGCGCCATCCTGATCGCCTGTGGCCTCGTCGCATTGACGAGCACGGCTCTGGCCAGCGGCTCGCTGCGCCAGTTGCTGGCGCGCCACCCGCTGTGGCTGAGAATCCAGAACATCGTGACCGGTTCGCTGATGATCGCGCTGGCGGTCCATCTACTGGCGTTTGGGCGGCGCTGAGGCGTTGGCCGAGGCGATGGCGATCGACCGCCAGATCTGTGACGTCACACACATTTGCGCCCCCACCCCCTGTAATCCGCCATGTTCTGGCCCACATGTTGCGACGGGTGAGGGACGATTTACCCAGGATGGGACCAGATGATCCGTATTTCAGCGTTTTTGGTTGTTGTTGCCCTCGCACTCTTTCCCGCCGCAGCTGCAGCAGCGCCCGACAAAGGTGACGTCACAAACCGCCTGTTGGCGGCGCTTTATGGCGATTCCGGGGCTATCGAGACCGATTTGACCGGTGATTTGCGTGCGCTCTACGCGGGCACAGGCTATCAGCCGATCTGGTGGCAGAAGACCGGCTGGTCCGCCCGGGCCCATGATGCCATCGCGGTACTGGACGTCTCGAATTGGCACGGAATCAACAACACGCGGTACGGCGCTGACACATTGAGCCAGCTGATGGCTCTGCCGCCGGAAAGTCTTTCGGTTGAGGGGGTTACCTATATCGATCTGGCCCTCTCCTCGGCCATGCTTGCTTATGTCGGCGACCAGGCGTCCGGCCGCGCCGACCCCAGCGCAACGAACTGGCACTCGCGGATCGATGCCGCCGTCGATCCGGTCGACCTGCTGATAGACGGTCTGGGTGCCCGGGATTTCGGCGCGTGGCTCCATAGCACCGCGCCGCTTCATGGCAGTTACGGCGCCCTGGTGGTTGAGTTTTCCGAACTCAGCTATCTGGCGCCCCTGCCCTGGGAAGATCTAGAACGTCAGGGCCTGATCCGTGCCGGCGAGGCAGACGCGCGCATTCCTGAGATCCGCGACCGGCTGATCACGTTGGGCGATTATCGCGTGCCGCGTCCGGTCAACCCGGTCGACCAGCGCCTTGATGCCCGAAGCGAGGTTTATGACGACGCGCTTGTCGCCGCTGTCGAGGCCTTCCAGCGCCGCCACGGGCTCGAGGACGATGGCGTCATCGGGCCGAAGACGATGACCGCCCTCAACATGTCGCCGGCCGAGCGCATGCAGACGATCGCCGTCAACCTGGAGCGGCTGCGTTGGCTGCCCGACCCCTCGCTGTTCACCGGACGTCATATCGTCATCAATGTCGCGGGCTATCAGCTGACTGCCTATCACGACGGCGAGGTCGCGCTGACCATGCCGGTGATCGTCGGTAAGCCGCGCCACAAGACACCGTTGCTGGCCGACCAGATCGTCAACGTGAAGTTCGCGCCGACCTGGACGGTGCCCGAGCGTATCGCCCGGCGCGAACTGCTGCCGAAGATCCAGCAAGACCCGACCTATCTGACCGACAACAACTTCCGTGTGTTCGCCGACTGGTCGGCCAATGTCGAGGTGGACCCCGCCAGCGTCGACTGGATGAGCTATTCGACCAGCTATCTGCCCTACATGCTGCGTCAGGAGCCTGGCCCGTCGAACGCGCTTGGTATGATCCGCTTTTCGCTGTCGAACGATTTGGACATCTACCTGCACGACACCGGCTCAAGGCACCTGTTCACCGAAGCCGAACGGAGCCTGAGCCATGGCTGCGTGCGCGTCGGCTCGCCGGTCGAGCTGGCCGACTTCGTGCTTGATGGTCTGGACAAGGCGTGGACGCCCGATGAGATCCTGACCGCCATGGACGCGCCGCGGCCTCACTACCAACGCCTGGCCGAACCGATCCCGGTCGACCTGGTCTACGTGACCGCTTGGGCCGACGACGACGGCCGCGTTCACTATCGCAAGGATATCTACGGTTACGATCAGGCGCTGTCTGAGCAGCTGGTGGCAGTGGATAACAATGGTCACGCCAGCCTGGTGTCGTTGATGGAAACCCTCGACGGGCTCGAAATTGAACATTTCGACACCCCCGATTCGCCGACCATCACCGCGGCCTTGACCGAAGTTGCCAACTGACAACAAGAACTTACCTTAGTCACTTGAAATAAAATAACTTTTGCGCCCCGTCGATTTGGCGGGGCGCGGCGTTTTCGCGGCTGCAACACAACTGCAACAATCGCCGCCACATTTCCGCCACACTACTACTTTCGAGTGATACCACCGGTTGGGGCAATATCACTGACCAAACTGTGACAACGCCCTTTTTCTGTTTATTCTCATATAGTTGACCTAGACCCGCGCGCCCGCGATCGCGCCGATTCCTGGCGTGTCCTTTACACGCTACTCCGGAAGTTGCTAGACCCTCTCCATTGAGGGAGTACACAATTCGGGGCACACCGATGAAGGTTAGGGACGGCGTTGCGCGCCGGGGGCTGAGCCGGCGCAGCGCACTTCGTATGGTTGCCGGCGGTTTGGCCGCCACAGCAAGCTTTTCGGCGGTGGAGACGGGCAGAGCCTTGGCCGTCCCCCTGCCCGGCACAAAACCTGAGTTTGACATTGCCTCGGGCGTGCCAATTCCCGAGCCGAAACCACAATGGGTCGAGGAGAGCTTGAGCCGGGATGTTCGGACGATTTCGTTCGAACATCAGTGGACCGGCGAAAAGTTGAATGTCCCCTACTATGAGCAGGGCAACGTCTTGATCGACGCGCTCGCCGAGATCGACCACATTCTTCGCGACCACCGCAGCAACGAAACGCATCCGACCGATCCGGCGGTGCTCGATATCCTGGCTGCCATGCGTGTGCGCTTGGGTTCGGACAAACCCTTTTATGTCGTCTGCGGTTACCGGTCACCGGCAACCAATGCGATGCTGGCGGAACAGAACGGCGGCGTTGCGAAGAACAGCTATCACATGGTTGGCAAGGCAATCGACGTGCGTATGCCCAACCGTGACACCGCATCGATGCGGGCTGTCGCGCTTGACCTGGAGGCGGGCGGCGTCGGCTACTATGCCCGCTCCGACTTCCTGCACGTCGACTCCGGCCCGGTGCGCAGCTGGACCTGATCTCGATCCGTCGATTGTTGCGCTAGGCTGCGAACCGTTTGGCCAGCCTGTCTGAAGCTTCGTCCAAAATGTCGTCCTGTTTGGAAAAGCAGAAGCGCGCGAGGTGGTGCACCTCGCCGGTGCGATAGAACGCGCTGACCGGCACCGCGGTGACGCCGGCTTCCAACGTGATGAGCCGACAGAACTCTTCGTCTGTGCCGTTGAAACCCAACGGCCTGAAGTCAGCGCTGACGAAGTAGGTGCCGCCGGACGGCAGGACGTCGAAACCGGCGCGGGCGAGCCCGGCCGAAAGCCGGTCGCGCTTGGCCTGCATGTCGCCGGCCAAGTCGCTGAAGTAACCATCGTCCTTGGCAAGCCCATAGGCCACCGCCTTCTGCAGGTCCGGTGGCGTGGTGAAGGTCATGAACTGATGGGTCTTCATGATCGGCGCCAGCAGTTCCGGCGCACCGACCACCCAGCCGACCTTCCACCCCGTCAGCGAGAAGATCTTGCCCGCCGAGCCGATCCGCAGGGTTCGCTCGCGCATGCCCGGCAGATTGATGAGCGGCAGGTGGTCGGCGCCATCGAACACCAGGTGCTCGTAAACCTCGTCACATATGGCGACGACATCGTGACGCACGCAGAGTTCGGCGATGGCCGACAACTCCTCGGCGCTGAAGACCTTTGATGCCGGGTTCATCGGCGTGTTCAAGAGGATCGCTTTCGTCTTCGGGCCAAACGCCTCTTCCAACGCTGCCTTCGGCAGCGTCCAGTCCGGCGGTTCCAGGCGAACGTAACGCGGCACCGCGCCGGCGCGCGCCACGATAGGCGGATAAGAGTCATAAAGTGGCTCGAGCAGGATAACCTCGTCACCCGGGTTCAGCAGGCCAAAGAAACAGTCGGCCAGCGCCTCCGTCGCGCCGGAGGTCACCAGCACCTCGCGCTGCCAGTCGACATCGAGACCATAAAACCGCGCCGCGTGGGCGGCGATCGCCTGGCGCAGTTCTGGCAGACCGGCCATGGGCGGATACTGATTGGGGCCGGCCATCAAGGCATCGGCGGCCGCCCGTCGCACGTCTTCCGGTCCGTCCTCGTCGGGGAAGCCCTGGCCCAGATTGATCGAGCCGTGCTCGATTGCCAGCCGCGACATGACCTCAAAAACGGTCGTGCCCAGACCGTCCATCACCTGATTGGCGGGTTTCATAACGACCTCCCGGAAACGCCGGGCGCACCTTGCCGCAGCACCATGGCTGCCGCAACTGACCAAAATTTAGGCAGACGCCTAATTAGGCAGCATACTCAACTCATTCTCGACATGAGATTTCTATCTTAACTTATTGATAAAAATACAACAACGAATCTCCAGGCACTTGGCACGCGACGTGCTCTTATGACGTCGAAACACACCGCACCAACCCGGATACCAGACCCGTCATGAAAAAGATCGAAGCCATCATCAAGCCGTTCAAGCTGGATGAGGTTAAGGAAGCGCTGCACGAAATCGGCCTGCAGGGCTTGACCGTGATCGAGGCCAAGGGCTTCGGCCGACAGAAGGGCCACACGGAGCTTTACCGTGGCGCCGAGTATGTCGTCGACTTCCTACCCAAGGTGAAGATCGAGCTGGTCCTGGACGACAACCTGGTCGACCGGGCGGTCGACGCCATTCAGGACGCCGCGCGCACCGGGCGTATTGGCGACGGCAAGATTTTTGTCACACCGATCGAAGACGTCATCCGCATTCGCACCGGCGAGCGCGGTCCCGACGCCATCTGAACCCACCCTCACCGCATCAACACTCTCGCATTCAAGGAGCAACAGCCGTGTCCGACGCCGAAAGCCTTCTCAAGCAGATCAAGGATGACGACATCCCGTTTGTCGATCTCCGCTTCACCGATCCGCGCGGCAAGTGGCAGCATCTGACCATCGCCAACCGCATGGTCGACGAAGACTTCTTCACCGACGGCATCATGTTCGACGGTTCCTCGATCGCCGGCTGGAAAGCGATCAACGAATCCGACATGACGCTGATCCCCGACCCCTCGTCTGCCGTGATGGATCCGTTCGAGCCGCAGCCGACCATGGTCATCAACTGCGACATCATCGAACCGTCGACCGGCCAAGCCTATAGCCGCGATCCCCGCTCCACCGCCAAGCGCGCGGAAGCCTATCTGAGCTACTCCGGCATCGGCGATACCGCCTTTTTTGGACCGGAGCTGGAGTTCTTCATCTTCGACAGCGTGCGCTTTTCCATCGACGCCGATCACACGTTCTACGACCTTGATTCCGACGAAGGCCCTTACAACTCCGGCACCTTCTACGAAGAGGGCAACCAGGGTCACCGGCCGCGCGACAAGGGCGGCTACTTCCCGGTCGCGCCGGTCGACCGCGGCAGCGAGATCCGCGCGGAGATGTTGACCACCATGGCCTCCATGGGCGTGCCGATCGACAAGCACCATCACGAAGTGGCGCCGGCCCAGCATGAGCTGGGCGTCACCTATGACACGCTGGTGAAGTCGGCCGACGATGTGCAGAAGTACAAGTACGTCGTGCATCAGGTCGCGCACAGCTACGGCAAGACCGCGACATTCATGCCGAAGCCTGTCATGTATGACAACGGATCGGGCATGCACACCCATCAGTCGATCTGGAAGGACGGCAAGCCGCTGTTCGCCGGTACCGGCTATGCCGATCTCTCGGAGACCGCGCTGTTCTATATCGGTGGCATCATCAAACACGCCAAGGCGCTGAACGCCTTCACCAATGCGTCGACCAACAGCTACAAACGCCTGGTGCCGGGTTTCGAAGCGCCGGTCCTGTTGGCCTATAGCTCGCGCAACCGCTCGGCCTCGTGCCGCATTCCGTTCGCGGCCTCGCCCAACGGCAAGCGTGTGGAGATCCGTTTCCCCGACCCGACGTGCAACCCCTACCTCGCCTTCTCGGCGATGCTGATGGCCGGCATCGACGGCATCGAGAACAAGATCCATCCCGGTGACGCGATGGACAAGAACCTCTACGACCTGCCGCCGGAAGAACTGCAGGACGTGCCGACGGTCTGCGGTTCCTTGCGCCAGGCGTTGGAAAGCCTTGAGGCCGACAGCGACTTCCTGAAAAAGGGCGACGTCTTCACCGACGACCTGATCGAGGGTTACGCCGATCTCAAGTGGGAAGAAGTCCTGCGCTTCGAGACGACGACCCATCCGATCGAGTTCGACATGTACTACAGCGTCTGATCAATCCTGTTATCTGTTTCCGGGGCGCGGGCCGCATAGGGCCCGCGCCCCACTTTTTTGTTGGTCGCTGCTTGCCTACCCTGGCAATGCGCAGTTGATCGGACTCTCCCGTCTCGACGGCCTCGCGAAGCGATTCCATCATGCCGGGATCTGCTCTAGCGTGAGCGCATTGCAAACACCGGGTGATGTCATGCGCAAAAGCCTCGAGATCGATCCGTTGACCCCGACCATCGGCGCGGAGGTGTCCGGCATCGACTTGACTCAACCGCTCAGCGCGGCCGACCGCCAGGCCGTGCTGCAGGCGCTTAACGACCATCTGGTGATCTTCTTCCGCGACCAGCCGCTTGATGCCGGAAGCCTCTCGGCACTTGGCTGCAGTCTGGGCGCCCCGCATACCCATCCGACCGAACCGGATATCGAAGGTCATCCCGGCGTCATCGCGATCCACACCGATGCCAACTCGAAGACCTATTCCGGGCGCCTGTTCCACTCCGACGTTTCATGCGACGAAGCGCCGCCCATGGGCAGCATCCTGCACCTTTACGATGTACCCAGGACCGGCGGAGACACGATCTTCGCCAGCGCCATCGCCGCCTATGACGCCCTTTCCGACAGCATGAAACAGACACTTCAAGGCCTGACCGCCCGCCACGATTCCCAGCACGACTTCGGCCGTTACTTCGATTACGACCTCGCCAACTCGCGCGACGGCGTTTACCCGGCCAACGTCCATCCGGTGGTCGCCTCAGACCCGGACAGTGGACGCAAATCCCTGTTCGTCAATGAGATCTTTACCACCCGCATCATGGAATTGGAGCAAGCCGAAAGCGACTCGATGCTGCAGTTTCTGTTCGACCACATCCGCCATCCTCGCTTTCAGTGCCGCTTCCGCTGGCGAACGAATTCGGTGGCGCTCTGGGATAATCGGGTTACCCAACACATGGCGCTGTGGGACTACTATCCGCATACCAGGTCTGGCAGGCGTTTCACCATCGCCAGGCTGAAGCCCCACTGACAACCACGAAGGCCCCGTTATCCCCGCTTGGCGCGTCTTCGCGCGCGCCATTCTGTCTCGCCCCCCAGGTAACCCCATGACAACACCAGTACCGACCTCCGACCTGACGCCATCCCAGCGGCGACGCGGCCTGACAGCCGTCTTGATCGGCATGGCGGTGATCGGCATCAATGTCGGACTGTTCAATCCGCTGGTCGCCCTGAACCTGGAGGCGCGAGGCGTCAGCACGACCATGAACGGCATTAACGCTGCGCTGCCCTACGTCGCGGCGATCATGTTTGCACCGCTCGTGCCGATGCTGGTCAAACGGATCGGCCTTTTGAACCTTCTGTTTCTGAGCGGGGCCATCGACGTCATCGTTATCCTGGCCTTCACGCTGACGGAGAACATCTGGGCCTGGATGGTGCTGCGCTATCTCGTCGGCTTCGGCATGCTGTTCCACTGGGTCGGCAGCGAGATCTGGGTCAATGCGGCAGTCACCGACCAGAACCGCGGCAAAATCATCGGCCTGAACGGCGCCCTGTTTTCCGCCGGCATGTTCTGCGGTCCGATCGTGCTGGGCGTCATGGGCACCGAAGGCAGCCTGCCGTTCATCGCCAGCGCCTGCCTGATCATGCTCGCCATGTCGCCGCTCTTGATGGCGTTCGGCACCGCACCCGCCGCCAGCTACGAACATCGCACCCGCCTGATCACCGCCATCCGCAAGGCGCCGACACCGATGCTGTCGGCCCTGGTCGAAGGGGTCCTCTTTGTCGCGCTTTTCGTGCAGTTGCCGATCTACGGATTGCGCAGCGGTCTGAGCGAAGCCGAGGCGGTCACGCTCCTAAGCGCACTGGTCATCGGCGGCATGACAGCACCCATCCCCGTCGGCTGGATGGCCGACCATGTGAACCGCCGTCTGCTGCTCATTCTGTGCGGCGTCGTCATCTTGATCGCGACGCTGCTGCTGCCGGTCGTCTTCCACAACACGCTGATGCTTTGGATCCTGCTGTTCATCTGGGGTGCCGGTGGCGGCGGCCTCTATACCCTGGGCCTGGTCCGGCTGGGCGAACTGTTCGGCCCGGGCCAGCTGGGCGCGGCAACCGCCGCCTTCGTCATGATCACCCATATCGGCAGCATTGCCGGCCCGGTTCTGGCCGGCGGCGGCATGGATATCTGGAACCCCCACGGCTTTGTCGTCGTGACGGCGGCGACCGCCTTCCTGTTCGTGGCATTCGGCGTGTGGCGCTACATGACAACGCCTGACGCCGCGAAGCAAAAGCGGCAAGCCGGCTCCGAGACAACGTCGACGTTTGATTGACGCGACCGTTTCCCTTTGTGGAGCGTGAGGTCAGCCCTCCAGCACCGCCGGAAAACCGTCGGCGCGCAGGTCGGTGCCAAGCGCGTCTTCCAGCAGCTTGACGACCTGGGACGACCAGGCGTCGCCGCCGTACTCTTCGCGTGCTCGCACGAAGAACTGGTCGACCAGGGCGGCCAATTCCAACGGCACGCCGAAGCTTCGGCCCATGCCGAGCGCGAAACCCATGTCCTTCAAAGCCAGGTCCATGGTGAAGCCGATGTTGTAGCTGCCGTTCAGGATCACCTGGCTTTCGGTCTCGTGCACGAAGCTGTTGCCGGAACTCGCGCGGATCGCCTCGAACGACTGGGCGAGATCCAGGCCGCCGCGCTTGGCGAGCATCAGCGCCTCGCCCGCCGCGACCAGATGGATGAAGGCCAGCATGTTGGTGATGACCTTGATGACGGACGCGCTGCCCAACGGTCCCATGTGGAAGATCTCGCCACCCATGGCCTGCAGCGCCGGGCGGTGTTGGTCAAAGACAGCCTTGTCGCCGCCGACCAGAACCGTGATTTCGCCCGATGCCGCGCGATGGACGCCGCCGGTAACCGGCGCCTCGAGCGTCGCCGCGCCCTTCTCGGCCAGAAGGCCGGCCAGACGTTCAATCTCGTCGGCGTCGTTGGTGCTCATCTCGATCCAGGCGGCACCATCGCCGATGCCCTCGAGAACCCCGTTCGGACCGGCGACAACGGCGGTCGCCGCCTTGGGCGACGGCAAACAGGTAAACACCGCATCGGCACCATCAGCGGCAGCGCGCGGCGAGTCCGCCCAGGTCGCGCCGGCCTTGATCAGATCCTCGGCGGCGTTCTTGTCGAGGTCGTGG